>CAYHEK010000050.1:0-11474 GCA_964355545.1 uncultured Thermotogae bacterium
GGAACTGACCATGAAGCCCCCGAGCACCCTTCGACGTTTTGCCCTCTTTGGTTTGGTCGTAGCGGCCGTCCTCGTCGCAGCTCCGGCCGTTCACGCGGCTCCCGCCACGCTTGAGCTCGGGGCCGCTCCCGACCCGGTGGGCCGGGGAGAGGCAGTGACCTATACGGCGACGATTGGGAACACGGGACCCTCTCCTCTCGCGGACCTTGCCTTTCAGGATCCGCTCCCGACGGGGGTCGACCAGTGGCGCGCCGAGTACCGTGTCGACGGAGGCCCTTGGGCAACCTACCCGGTGAGTGGCCTAGTCCCCCTCGCCCCGCTCCCCGCCGGCGGAACAAGGAGGATCGAGGTCCGGGCGACGGTCGAGCACTCGGCGCCGGGGTGCCTCTCGAATACGGCGCGGGTCACCGGTCCCGGCGGCCCTCTCGCGACGGCGACCGCTCTTACGAACGTCCTCCCCTCCGTCGATGCGGGAGCGGACAAGATGGTGAACCTGGGCGGGACCCTCCTTCTCTCCGACGCCTCGGCGGAGGACGGCGGGGACGAGATCGTGGCGTACTCCTGGACGGACAACGGCGGAGGCGGAGGGTTCGACGACCCGACGGCCCTTCACCCGACGTACACCGCTCCCGGATCAAGCGGCCTCCTCACCTTGACTCTCCGCGCGACCGATCGCCAGGGAGGAAGCTCGAGCGACTCCCTGCGCCTGCGCGTGAACGCCTTCCCCACGGCCGAGGCGGGAGGGGATCGCGCGGTCGACGAGGGAGGCTCCATCGCGCTTGCCGACGCCTCCGGCCGCGATAGCGACGGCTGGATCGCTTCAACGACCTGGGACGACGGCGGCGCCGGCGGGACCTTCTCCCCCTCTCTGCACAGCCGCAACCCGACCTACACCGCCCCTCTCACGAGCGTCTGCGCGGGCGAGGACGTCACCCTCACCCTCACCGTGACCGACGACTGGGGGGCGGAGGGGAAGGACTCCCTCACGCTTCACGTGAGGAACGTGAACGCCGTCCCCGTCGCGGACGCCGGACGAGATATGGCCGTCCGCTCAGGAGAAGGGGTGACCCTCGCCGGGAGGGGAGACGACCCCGACGGCGGGAGCCTGCGCTTCCTCTGGGAGCTCCTTTCCGGCCCGTCCCTTCCACTGAGCGGGGAAGGGACCTCGACGCTCACCCTCATCGCCCCGGCCGTCTCCGTTCGGACGGACCTCCACTTCCGGCTCACCGTCCGCGACGACTGCGGGGCGAGCGGGACGGACGAGGTGACCGTGACGGTCAGCCCGCTCCCTGCGGCGGGGGCGATCGCCCTCCTCGTCCAGGCCGACCGGCGTAGCGCGCGGCCCGGAGATCGGATCGCCTACACCTACACGATCACGAACACGGGCGAGACGACCCTCTCTCAGCTTGCGCTGACGGATGACCGCGTGGGGGAGATCCCCTTGGGCTGGCGGGCCCTCCTCCCGGGCGAGAGCGCGACCGCGACCGGCTCCACGGCCGTCTCACAGGCGGACCTCCCCGGTCCGCTTGTCACGACGGCCACCGCCTCCGGCCGCGATGAAAGCGGGGCGGCCGTGACCGCGGCCGCCTCCACGAGCGTCGAGCTCGTCGCCGGCCGCTCCGCGATCGAGGTCGCGATCGAGGCTCGCGACGGCCGCGGCTTCTCCCTCCTTCCCTTCTCGCCTCTTGCGATCGGAGAGACGGTCACCTACGCGGTCACGGTGCGGAACACGGGCGAGACGCCCGTCACGAGCCTCGTCGCCATCGACGACCCCCTGGGGCGGGTCTCTCTCGGCCGTGATCGCCTCGACCCGTGGGAGACGACGAGCGGGACCCTAGAGAGGACTCTCACTGCGGACGACCTCGCCGGTCCGCTCGAGGACCGCGTCACCGCCACGGCCCTCGACCCGGCCGGCCGGACCCTCAGCGCGAGCGGCACGGTCGTCCTCTTCGGGGTCCGCGGAGGGGCGGCGATCGACCTCACCATGGCCGCGGATCGCGCGGAGGCGGCCCTGGGGGAGACGATCACCTACACCTACGGGGTCACGAACGCAGGGCCGGTCACACTGAGCGGCCTTGTGCTCACCGCCGACCGGCTCGGCGCGATCCCCCTCGCGAGGCAGCTCCTCGCCCCTGGGGAGTCCCTCAGCGCGACCGCGGCGCACACGGTCGGCGCCGCCGACTTCCCCGGGCCCCTCACGAGTTCGGCAGAAGTGACGGCGACCGGCCCGGCCGGGGAGACGGTCGCCGCTCGAGCCGGGCCGATCCAGGTCTCGCTCGTCGAGAGTGCGGGCGGTGGGGGCGCGCTCGAGAAGGGATCTCAAGAGTGGGTGATCCTGAGCGAGGTCGCCTGGGCCGGGACCCCGGCCGACCCGGCCGACGAGTGGATCGAGCTGCGGAACCTCGGCACGACCTCTATTGACCTCACCGGCTGGAGCCTCGTCTGGTACCCCAAGGGCCCCGAGGTCCCCGATCCGCGCCTGTGGGTGCGGATCGACCTCTCCGGGACGATCGGCCCCTCGGCGATCGACTTCTCCGCCCGCCCGCCGGGCCGGCCCGAGATCGCCTTCCTCCGGAGCAAAGAGGATGAGACCTCGTGGCGGGTCATCGACACGTCGTGGTGGGTCGCCGGGAAGAGGGGCCACGACGGCCGCGGGATCTACCTCCTTGAGCGCCGGCACGACTCGACCGTCCGCGACGTCGCCGCCGACCTCGTCTACGATACCAAGGCTCCTTACCGACTTGACCTCCCCGATGACGGGGCCGTGGTCCTCCTCCTGAACGCCGCTGGCGAGGTCGTGGATAGCGCCAATGCAAGCGATCCCAAGCGGACCGGCTGGCCGGCCGGGGACCTTCGCACCGGCGCGACCATGGAGCGGAGCGACCCCCGACGAGGGGACGAGGGAGAGAACTGGCACACGAACCCGGGGATCCTTGTGTGCGGCCGCGACTCGGCCGGGAACCGGCTCGCCGGGACGCCGGGGAACCCGAACTCCCCCGACCTCACCGAGCTGACCCTCCTCGCCGCCGCGGAGGCCCTTCCCTCTCAAGCGGAGGGACGGATCGACCTCGCCCTTGGCCTCGCAGCGCGGGGGGAACGGCCGTGGGCCTCCCTGAGCGCGCTCGGGACCGAGGCGGCCGGCGGAGGAGGGGCAACAAGCGGGGACGTCGCCCTCTCCACCCGCTACACCGGCGGAGGCTATCGCCTGGCGATCGACCCCCGTGGCCTCCCTCCTGGAACGTACTACGTGTGGGTGAGCGGGAAGGACGGCGAGGCGATCCTCGTCCCGATCGCGGTCGGCCCCTGAAGCCTCCCGGGAGATCTAACGAGACACCGTTTCGGGATTCCACCGAATCCCCACACCTTCTTCACGGAGGCTCCACACAAGCGAGGTACATTACCGGTGCTGGTCACGAGTGATCCCAAACTCGTACCCCCGATACCAGCCCACCAGGTGGAGAGGTCCTCCGGGACCTCTCCGTGTTTTTGGGAAGGGCGCGGGGCGCGCGGAGCTCCGACCGCCGAGACTCCCCTTTTGTGGCTGTGGCAATCCTTTCCGGAGGGCGCTAGACTTCCCCCGGCCCGGGGCCAGTCCTTGTCAGGAGCGGCTTGGCAGGCGTGAGGCGCCTACGTTCTTGAGTCCTCCGGCGCGAGAGGAAAAGGGGGAGCGAGTGCGGATCTTCTCCATCTTTTCTGTGACGGCGATCAACCTCCTCATTGGGATCCGCTACTGCTACTTAATCCGCGAGCACAGGATCAGCCCGGCCCTGGCGATGTGGGTCTTCTTCACCATCGCCACGATCGGGAGCCTCCTCACCTACCTGGGGGAAGGGACCTACAGTCCGCTCGACAACATCCTGAACACGGCGGACATCCTGCTCGTCGCCACGGTGTCGGTCTTTATCTCCCTCTACGGCGACAAGAGCACGCGGTTCAGCCGCTTCGACGTCGGATGCCTCGTCGCCGTGCTCGTCATCATGGTGGTTTGGGCGTTCACGCGGAAGCACGCCGCGGCGCACGCCGCGATCCAGGCGATCCTCGTGATCGCCTACTTCCCCGTGATCCGGAGGTTCTGGAGGTCGAAGAAGAACACCGAGTCGTTCGTCATGTGGATCGGCCTCCTGCTCGCCCCCGTCTTCAGCCTTCTCTCGAGCAAGGGCCTGCTCGCCACGGTGTATGCGGTTCGCTCGATGGTCGGGCCGGCGGTCCTCCTCGTTCTGATGACCAGGTTCGAATGGAGAGGCCGAAGGTCCCTACGCGGCCGAACGGAGACCGGTGGGCGCTGATGGGCAGGGGATTCCCCACCCCGGATCGCCAGCCTGACTTAGCAGGGTCCTGTCGTGTGAGAACCGTACCCTACCGCGCAACGGGGAAGTTGACGAAAACTGTTATGTCAAGATCAGACCCCAAGATCCTGGGATCTCAGAAGGTAAGACACGCCCCCGGCGACGTCCTGATCGAGCATCTTGACCCGAGCTGTTTTGGCTCGACGTGGTTTCTATGTACACTAACGGAGCTATGCCTGAAGTGCGTGCATCACTGTCTGATGTCTCCGTCTGTGAGGTCGAAGCCGATTCTCCCCTGCTCAATAGAGTAGAGACACTCTGGAGGGCAAACAGCAGCACGCTGGGCTTCTTTCCCGACGGGGCATTCAGCGACTACGCAAGCCGAGGGCGAATCTTGACGGCGGTTGACAGCTCCGGCCAGTTGTTGGGATACCTGCTGTACTACTGCACGCGGCGTACTGCTCTGAGTGAGGTTCGCCTCGTCCATCTGTGCGTTGAGGAAACAGCACGCAACAAAGGGGTCGCCAGAGCCCTTGTCGGAGAACTGCGCGCACGCACTCAGAGCTGCCGGGGCGTCAGAGTTAGATGCAGGCGGGACTTCCCCGCAAGCTCCTTGTGGCCGCGCCTTGGCTTCTGCTCGCTGCGAGAGCAACCGGGACGCAGTGGCCAGCCGGTGACCGAGTGGTGGCTCGACTACGGGCACCCTTCTCTCTTCACGGCGCTCGATGAGGAGAGGCTACGGTCAAAACCCGTGGCGGTCGTGGATGCATGCGTGTTCTTCGAGTGGCTGGAAGACACGTTCACACCCACGAAGTCTGAGGCAGAGGCTCTCCTCTCCGACTGGCTACAGGCGGACATCGAATTTCGTATCACACCAGAACTGATGAATGAGATTGACCGAGGCAGGGATGCACAGGCCAGGCGGCTGGCACGGGAGTTCGCGCGAGCTTTCGAGTGGCTCGGCGGGACAGCCGAACGTGTGATGGCCATTCAAGAGGAACTTCGACCGGTGCTTGGAGGGAATCCGACAGATAGTCGCGAGTCGGACCTCCGGCAACTCGCCCACGCGATTGCAGGGGAGGCGGACTTCTTCGTGACCTTCGACACGGAGATACTGCGGACGGAACGCGCTCTGTATGAGAAGTGGGGAGTCTCATCACTCCGGCCCGGCGAGTTGATCGCGAGGCTGGATGAACTGCTCCGAGAAGCCGAGTATCGTCCGGCTCGGGTTGCAGGCTCCGGGGTGTCGTCCAGGCGAGTCCGTGGAACGGAGCTGGACAAGCTCGTTTGCACCTTCCTGCTCCAGAGCCGGGGCGAGAGGAAGCAACCCTTTCTCCAGCGACTCTCTTCCGTGCTCGCACAGCCAGGTCTATTCGAGACCACAGTGCTCGCAGAGGAGTCTGGCAGGCCGGTTGCGCTGATGGCAAGTGGCTGGACTGATGAGAACCGTCTCGTGGCCCCGATTTTAAGGGTCGCCCCAGGACCGCTCGAAGAGACGCTTGCCATCTACCTGGTTTCGAGGTTGGTGCTCACCGGCAGCAAGGTCGGCTGTGCGTTGGTCGAGATAGCTGATCCAGAGCTTGCGGACAGCTTGGCAAGAGGCGCCAGCCAGTACTCCTTCGCCGACTTCGGGGGCTGTTGGCGAAGGCTCGTGTTGAGGGCGCTCGAGCCGCCCGCCGCTCTGGCTCGGCTCATTGCATCTAAGGCAGCCAAGTTCCCAGAGCTCGGGACGACTCTGCCTATCCTAGCTCAGTCACTCGAAGCCGCCGGGCTGAGGGGGGACTCAGCAGCCTTGCTTGCACTCGAGCGGGCGTTGTGGCCCACCAAGATCGCCGAACTGGATGTCCCTTCCTTTATTGTACCCATCAAGCCCATCTGGGCAGCGGCGCTTTTCGACGAAAGCCTCGCCGGGCATCGCTTGCTGCATGCGGACGCTGGGCTTATTCTCAGGGTCGAGAACGTGTACTACCGTGCTCCCCGGCCGGCCGTGCTGACTGCCCCCGGGCGTGTCCTTTGGTATGTAAGCCAATCCAGAGGCACACCAGGCACGGGAGAGCTGCGTGGCTACTCTGCGCTCGAAGAAGTGAGCTGTGGCGATCCAAGCTCTCTCTTTAAGCGATTTCGAAGGCTGGGGGTGTTGAACTGGAACGATGTGCAGACAATCGGCAGACGTAGCGCGACGGGGAATATCCAAGCCTTCAGGTTCAGCAACTCAGAAGCGCTCCCTTGCCCGATAGCTTGGCCCACGCTCCAAGAGACTCTCAAGCAGAACGAGGGCAGGCGACACCAGATCCAAAGTCCCGTTCGGGTTTCCACGCGCACATTCGACAAGCTGTATGGTCTTGGCATTGGGAGGGCATGATGATGAGGACACAGGTGCCGCAGAAGTGCCTGCTCCTTTCAGTCAGGCCGCAGTTTGCCGAGCAGATCCTCCTCGGCATCAAGAGTGTTGAGCTGCGACGGACCAGGCCGTCAGTGAGCCCTGGAGACTGGGTTCTCCTCTACGCCAGCGCCCCCGTCAAGGCCCTAGTGGGCGCATTCGAGGTCAAAGGGATGCAGGCGGGCACGCCCAGCGCGCTGTGGCCACGGGTACGCGGGGAGGTCGCTGTCGACAGAAGGAGCTACGACGCCTACTACGAAGGAGCCAACGTGGCGTACGCGATTCACGTATCCCAGGTCGTCAGATTCGATAGCCCCGTTCGCTTGAGCGAGATTCAGGCGCACGTACCAGGGTTTCATCCTCCCCAGAGCTACTTCTACCTTCACGGGGATTCTCAGACTACGCTGTGCCTTCTCGCACTCGCCGGACAGAGCGTCTGGCCGAAGGCCTAGTGTCGCGTCCGGGAAGTGCGTGACCTAAGGACATCGTCGGCCGTCTTCGTCCACTGGAAGATCCGTTTCTCTTGGTTGAAGTGCTCGATGTACGCGAGCAGCTTGGACGTGAGGTCTTGTTTCGACGGGAACCTCCCACGGCGGAGAACCTTCGCCTGCACAAGGTTGAACAGCACCTCGACCAGGTTCAGCCACGAGGAGAGCGGCGAAAGGGTCTGATCTTGACATGACAGTGTTTTTTGTAGGGGGTCCGCCCCCCGGACTTCCAGTTCGACGGCGGGGCGAATCCGTTCGATACCCCACCGCCAGAGGCGGCGGGAAAGAGAAACGACTCGACCTGTTCAGGCCGTGTCGCGCCGTCCCAGTTGGCTTGCGAAAGGAGGGCAAGCTAGAATAGCTTCCGGACCCGAATACCCGTGGCGGATCGCTTGCCGTATCGAGAGGTGAAGGCTTGAGGCAAGAAGAGAAAGAACGCGGTGTCGTTGGCTCCGAGGCCTTGCGCGAGGAGCGGGCGGAGAACGGCGAACTGGAGGCGGTCCTCCTTGAAATGTTGAACGGGGGCCGTGTGCGAGATCTTGCCCTATGGATGGGGGTGCTGCGCGCCATGGGGGAGGAGACTCGTGGCGGTTCCGGCGAAGAGAGCACGGGCGAAGGGTCTGATCCAAGCGTCACAGGGCCTTCCGCAGGGTCCGCACCTGGACACCCAGCTTGACGAGGGGCGAATCCGTCCGATTCAGCGAGTTGGAGTATGCTTCGCCTCCAGACGGACCCCTGGAGGCAGTGCGGGCGGTAGTGGTATGGGCAGGCGTTTGATTAAGGCATGGTCAGAGATCCGACAAGGTGAATGGCTCCGGGAAAGGCACCTTGTCGGCGGGGGAATCCGCTGGTGGGTCAGGAGCACGACGCGGCTCGCGCGGACCCACAAGCTCGACCCCCGCGTCTTCCTCGCCCTGGCGCTTCTCGGGGCGATTCTCGAAGGGTTGTTCTACCTTCCCTGGTTCAAGGGAGAGGCGCCTGCACTGGCGTTTCTCGTTGCTCTGCGGTTCGTCGGGCTGATCGCGCCAATCTACATCTTGCTCAGAGGGAAAGGCATCGCCGCGGCGGTCAACGCCTCGCTTGTCGTCGGTTGGAGCCTGAGTACGGCGTGGAGCGTCTGCTACTACGTCTACCTCTAGCCGCAGTTCGCCTGGCAGCTCGCGTGGCGGACGGCGCCCTGGAACGCTGGGCGTGTAGGGGAGCCGTAGCTGGGGGAGCGACATCGGAAGTGAGGCACAGGCAGAGGAAACTCAGTTTGCCTTGCGGTTTCCAGAATCGGGGATATAATCCCGTTGTTGTTGGTTGTCTTGCAGTCGTTTTACCTCGAGGGTGGGTTCGTTCCCCTTTCATCTAGAACGTTCTGCCGACATCAAATCTCCAACACTAAGGAGGTAGATCGACCATGGCAGAGCGCGAAATTGGCAAAGTCAAGTGGTTCAACGACGCCAAGGGGTATGGCTTCATCGAGCGACCCCAAGGCGGAGACGTGTTCGTCCACTTCAGTTCCGTTCGCGGCGCGGGATTTAGGACGCTGAGCGAGGGGCAGAAGGTGGAGTATGCCGTTGCCGAGGGTCAAAGAGGCCCCCAGGCGCAGGACGTCAGCCCCGTCGCGGCTGAGGTTCAGGAGGTCCCGCAGGCGGCGAGCGTCACGACCGCCGTAGCCGAGGCCGAAGCGGCCCCAGAGGCGCAGGAAGTGAGCGCCGTCTAGAAGACGAAGCTCGACTGAGATGATAAGAGCGGCGTAGGCACAGGGCCTGCGCCGCTTTCTTTCGACTTCGATAGGAGCAGAGAGCGTCGCGCTGCTGAGGCCGGCAGGATTCACTTGGCCCGTCAGCCTCACCGTCCCGCGAATGGAGCTGGCGCGACTCTCCTGAGAACCTTCTATGTCTCTGTTCCATTCGGCGTGATGCCCTCTGATGACCCATCTGACCGAGATCTCTCCAGTGGAGGGGGCATCGGCGGGCTTGGCGTGTCTGGGCGAAGCGACCGTGGAGGATATCACGGCGATGGACGAGGAAAGCGATGATGAGGCCGACTGCCGAAACACCCTTACCAAAAGGACTCAAAGGGAGACCGAGACGAGAACGGCCGTTTCCTCCCTGGCCACACGATTCCAGGACCGGGGGCACCGTACGCGAAGCGAGTCGCTGAACTCAGGACCGCCCTGCTAGACGCCGTGACGCCGGAAGACGTGGCCGCGATGCTCCGGGCGATGATCGACAAGGCGAAAAGCGGAGACTCCGTAGCCTTCCGTATTCTAGCGCCTTACTTATTGGGGCGGCCCGTAGAGGCAGCCGACCGCGAGGCCATGGAGCTGCCCGAGAAACGCCCCATCGTCCTTCGGCTCGCGAGGCCTTTGCCGTCCTCCGCCGGGCTGGGGGCTCCCTAATCTAGTCCGGGCGACCTCGCCGAGGGGGGAGAGAGAGGGCTAGGCCCTCTTCCCACCCCTTTTTCCGCCCTTCTTCCCGCCCGTCTTCCCGCCGGCCTTCCTGAGCATCTTCCTCACCTCCTCGGTGAGTCTAACGTGTGCAACACGGGTTCACAACTCCGGCGGCGAGGTCAGAGCCAAGGGTTTCACCTTACGAGTGGTCCGACGACGGGGGCAGGGTCACGCAGGCGGTAGCGGCAGACTAACCTGGACCGAACACCCGGGGCGGGCCATGGATATCCTGGAATTTGACTGGGCTGGCGCACCTTCGTTATTGTGATCACGGTGTGGCCCGTGCCGAAGGAGGTGCGAGGCGAAGGCTGTTGCATGCTGGGGAGGTGCTTCTGTATGGAAGCGCCTGTTCTACGTCTTCCTTGGAGGAAGAGGAGGTGGAAGCATGAGGACGAACAGACTTGTCGTGGTTGGCCTGTGGACGATCGTGGCGCTCCTCGGTTTCGTGGTCTGGGGAGCGGCCGACCAAGTGACTGAGGACCACATGTTCAAACTGGGACCTCATCGTACGATCGCCTGGGAGTTCACTGTCTACGAGAAGGGGGAGATTCGGATCCTCGTCAAGTGGAAGGAACCAGTGCCCCTGGAATTTAGCCTGTATGGCCCCGGCCGAACTGAGCCCTACTTAAGGGGCCAGGATAGGAGCCCGCTTGACGTTCGGTTCACAATACCCGGCGAGGCGCCGGCTGCCGGAACGGGATGGCAACTCAAGCTCACCAATCCCACCACTGGCAACGTTTCCGAAGGAGAGATCACATTCAGTTACCCCGAGACCCTGCCCACAATTCAGTCCTTCCGTTGTACCTTGACCTTCATCAGGCAAGATGGGGCGGTCTCCACGTACGCCGGCTTCACTACGGACGAGTTCCAGCTTTCTTGGACTACAAGTACGGCGACGGAGCTGACCATGGGGTTCAGTTGTGGCCCAGTGCCCGCGGAGCTCCCCCCTGGCGTTGCCGAAGACTGCCCGTCGCATAGCGAGCAGGTTCCCGCAGCGTCCGTGGAACACGGATCACGTGCGCAGCCGTCGCTAAGCTTCCACGGTGCAATCTTCACCCTGACCGCCGCGAATGACCATGGCACGACCCAGGCAACGATCCGGGTGCTCCCCAAGGTCCCGATCGGTTACCAGAGTGCTGTTTGCATCGGCTGCATGCCCTGCGAGAACTGTGGTCACTCCTCCGAGACGGAACGCTTGCTCCAACTGCTTCAGGAGATCGACACGAAAGTTCGGGCAGGTTGTATTCGAAACAACACGAACCTGGATCGGTTCAACGATCCGTACTTGCGGGGCACCTTCACCGACGATCTGTTGCGGGCGATGTCGTCGCTTGTCATCTACCCGGACGATGGTGAGCTCCCCGACGCCGGCGGGAGAACCGTGTGCGACACGGGCTACGGGTACACGCCCGGAGACAAGGAGTACATCATGATTTGTCTGCGGAAGGGTGCAGACGGGCTGACTCTCTTGCACGAACTTGAGCACTACGTTGATCCCAACACGACCGAATGCCGCGCGGCCTGGGTAGCTCAATCGTGCTACGGGTGTCCGTCGGCGGGGCTCCCATGTCCTACCTGTTCCCAGTGAGGTTGTAGCGGTGAAGCCAACTTCGGGGGCGGCCGGGTGCGGCCACGTGGTCACCTGGCCGCTCCCCGTCGTGTATCCTCACCGCCCGATGCAGAGGGAAAGAGAAATGCCCCGCCGGGCCGGTCTCACATCCTGGTGGAGCCGACGTGACTGATGTGAGAACCTTCGTGCTCAGCTGCGCTTGGTGCTAGCAGACCGTGCCCGCTTCCGCGGGTTCAAGTCTCCTGCGGCGTACCAGTCCCAGAGACCCCTTCTCTAGGCTCTCTTGCGAGGGAGGACCTGATGGGACTTG
>CAYHEK010000051.1:0-3406 GCA_964355545.1 uncultured Thermotogae bacterium
GTGGGTCAATCGTAAACCGGCGGAAACGGGTCAAAACAAACCCGGCGTTGACACCTGCGCGAGGCGGAGATCCACGCAGCCTGGATGCACCGTCGGTACACCGAACAGGAGTCAATCGACGGGTTCGAGGCGCTCAGTCCCGACGACAGGCGGACGGCAGCGGAGGCAGCGATTCGAAGGCGAGCCGGAGTAATCGGCGTTCAGGGGAGCAAGAAGAAGATCGAGGCCTACCCGACGCGAGAGCCGCGCGATTCGACCCTACCTCCATCTGACACGCGCTGAGAGGCTGCAGTGCCTCGAAGCGTTGGCGCGCGAGATCTCCTTGCCGTCGGACGTGCGCGTGTTTGCAGATGCAATCAGCAAGCCAGACTACGTGCTAAGCAATTGCACCCCGTACGAGATGGCCTTTGAACAGGTCTTGACCAGGTTCCAGGCCTTCCTCACTATCAAGCAGGACGCGGGAATCGTTGTGCATGACAACAACTCCACTGTCGCTCCGCGGCTCACGAGACTCACTCGCAAGTTTCTCAAGGTCGGCACCTTGTACCGGGAGATCACGAGCATTGTCGAAACACCGCTCTTCGTCGACAGTTCTCTGACGAGCATGATCCAGATGGCCGATCTTTGCGCTTTTGCGCTCAGGCGGCTGATCGAAAACGGCGAGGAGGACCTGTGGAACCTCATCGAGGTGCGCGGAGACCGCAGGGGGACCCGATGCGTCGGTGTTCGACACTACACGGGTAAGCGAGTCTGCAGTTGTAGGGTTTGCCGCGCTCACGGCCGCGAACCCGGACAGCCAACTTCAGCGACAGCCGCGACCGCCTAGTGCTCCCGGGGGCGCATGTGGTCAGATGCGGTTGACCCGCCCCCGGTGAACGGTCCACTTCTTGAGCTAGTCTCAGGACGTGCTCTTAGGCTGTGGCCCACGCCGCGACTTCCTGCGGCTGGCGAAAGGATTTGAGGGCCGCCTCCAGGCCCTCGCGAACATTGCTTCAACGTCGGAGCCAGTGTTGCCGTCCAGGGAAGGTCTCTGCGCTAGCTCGCAGATTTATGGGAATCTCTCGGAGGCCAATCTGCCTCCTGACGTCGGGCCACCCGCGGGGACTAGACGCTCCAGTCGTTGTCGACGATATCAGGACGCAAGGGGCATTCACTCCAGCTTCAGCTACGTCTCGGCGGGGGCTCCGCGGGGCCGGGAGGGGCGTAGCCGTTCGCCCAGAACCATTCGACCGCCCGGCGGAGTGCCTCCCGCGCCGGCGTCTGAGGAAGGCCGAGCTCTTCGACCGCCTTCCTGGAATCGTAGTACATCGGGTGGAGGGAGAGGCGAACGGTCGTAGGCGTGAGCCGCGGCGTGCGGCGGGTGACGAGTGCGCCCAGTGCGCTCGCGTAGGAGAGTCCGAGGATCGGAAGGTAGGGGAGGCGCACCCGCGGCGTCGGGAGGCCCGTGATCTCCGCCAGGAGCTCGAGGAGCCGCTTCATCGTCACGTTCTCTCCGCCCAAGATGTAGCACTCGCCCTTCCGCCCCTTCTCCGCGGCGAGGAGGTGCCCCCGCGCCACGTCCTCCGCCGCGACCACATTCATGCCCGTGTCGACGTACGCCGGCATCCGCCGGTTCAGGAAGTCCGTGATCACCCGCCCCGTCGGGGTGGGCTTCGTGTCGTAGGGACCCACGGGGAAGCTTGGGTTCACGATCACGACCGGAAGCCCTCTCCGTGCGAATTCGAGGGCGATCTCTTGGCCGAGGCACTTGCTTTTCTTGTAGTCGCTCGCGGGGCCCCGCGGGGCGACCGGCGTCGTCTCGTCGGCGGGGGCTCCGTCCGCGCGCAGGCCGATCGCGGCGACCGAGCTTGTGTACACGACGCGCTCCGCGCCCGCGTCCCAGGCCGCCTGGAGGACGTGCCGCGTCCCGTCCACGTTCGTCGCGTAGATCGCCTGGCGGGGGCGCACCCAAAAGGAGTAGAGGGCAGCGACGTGGAAGACGAGCGGACACCCCGCGAGGGCCCGCCTCACGGACGCCAGGTCCCGCACGTCCCCCGTGACAAGCTCGATCGATAGCCCGGCCAGATTCCGGAGATCGGACTCAGGCCGGACGAGGGCCCGCACCTCGTAGCCTCGGTCGAGGAGCGCCCGGACCACGTTCGACCCGAGGAACCCCGCCGCCCCGGTCACGAGCGCCCTCATCGCCCCTCGCCAGACGGCCCTCTTCGCTTCCCTCCCCCCTCGCGCGGTCGTCCCTCGGCGCGCGTCGCGAGGGAACCTGCGAGCGTCGCCACTCCCCTCTCCACGCTCTCTTCCTGAGGAAGGTCGGCCGAGGCGCTCGAGCGGAGCGCCGCGAGGGCCTCCGCGAGGTCGACCTCGGTGTCGACACAGCCGTCGCGGAGAAGGGGGATCGCGACGACCTGGGGGCCCCGCCTCCGCTTCCTGACCGCCTGGACCCCCTCCTCTAGCTCCTTGCGGCAGGCGATAGCGACCACGGCGCGCGGGGCGGTCTCCTCCACGAAGCGCGCGGCGAGCGCTCCCCCGGGAGCAATGCAAACCCCCTTGTAGCCCAGCCGCACGGCCTCCTCCCGGAGCACTCGAATGGAGCAGGACTCGCGGCAGTCCGACGGGCACTGGAACCCATCCCGCGAGGGCCTCCCGGGACAGGTCTGGCTCGGCCGGAGGCAGTGCGGGAGGAGCAGCACCCGCTCGCCGGGCGGCACGTGCGCAAGCGCCTTCTCAACCCTATTCATGTCCGTCCTCTGCGTTCCCACCGAAGAGCTGGATGCTCACCTCGCGGACCCTCGGACGATCGAGCTCCACGAGAAAGACCCGCTGCCAGCGCCCGAGGAGGAGTCTCCCCGCCTCGATGGGGACGACCTCACTCGCGCCCAGGAGGAGGTGCTGGCAGTGAGCGTGGGCGTTGGGACACTCGTCCTCGGTCATGTTGTGGACCCGAATCCCGAAGTCATTGTGCCGGTAGTAGAGTTCCCGCGGCGCGACCCGCTTGAGGAACTCCTCCATGTCCGCAATGAGGAGGGGCTCGTTCTCGTTCAGGCGGATCGCCGCGGTCGTGTGGTGACAGAAGATCACCGAGAACCCTTCGCGGACCCCGCTTTTGTCGATGAGGCGTTGCACCTCGTCGGTGATGTCCAGAAACTGCGGCGCTCGCTCCGTTCTCACGCGAAGCCGCAGGAGGCGAACGATCGGCCGGGCGCTAGCAGAGGTCAGTCCCACGACGATTCCCTCCTCCCACTCTCAGTTTCTCCAGGCGTCCGATCACTTGGTCGATCACGTGGTCTGGGGTCGACGCCCCGGCGGTCACTCCAACGCGGGAGAGATCGAAGAGCCACTCAGGGTCGATCTCCTGCGCGGACTCGATGAAGTACGTCCGCACCCCGGTCGCCTCGCAGGTCTCGGCGAGCTT
>CAYHEK010000051.1:3506-11461 GCA_964355545.1 uncultured Thermotogae bacterium
GAGAGGAGCCCGCGCACCTCGGGGTGGGCCTCCTCGCCGTAGATGAGGAGGGTATACCCCTTCTCGGAGAAGTGCCGCGCCGCCTCCTGCGCCCGGGTCACGATCGGGCAGGTTGTATCCACAAGCTTGAGTCCTCGCCGGCGGATCTCCTCATACACCTCCGGCCCGGCCCCGTGAGCGGTGATCGCTACCGCCGGGACGTGCACCTCGTCCAGAGATTCGGCTACGGACGCCCCCAGCCGGGCGAGCCGTTCGACCACCTGGGCGTTGTGGACGATGGCGCCCAGGGTGGCGAGAGGCCCCTCCCGAGCCAGGTGCTCCTCCACCATCTGCACCGCCCGGCGCACTCCGGGGCAGAACCCGTACACCTTCGCCCGCTCGATGATCATCGAATCGCCTCCCGATAGCGCCCCAGGGCCATCATCGGGAAGTAGTGACAGTAGAGGTGGTAGCGGATCATGAAGTCGGTCGGGAAGCCGGTCCCGGTGAAGTAGGGCTCGTCCCACGTCCCGTCCTTTTGTTGCGCCCGGACGAGGTAGTCGATTCCGCGGCGGACGGCCTCCAAGCCCGCCTCCCCGGCGGCGAGGAGGGCGAGGATCGCCCAAGCGGTCTGCGAGGCCGTGGATGGCCCTCGACCGCGCCGCTCGGCCTCGTGGTAGGAGCGCACGTCCTCCCCCCAGCCCCCGTCTGCGTTCTCGTGGGCAAGGAGCCAGTCCACCGCGCGCCGCACCCGCGGGTCGCTCATCCGGAAGCCGCACGCGGCGAGTGCCGGGAGCACGTAGCCGGTCCCGTAGATGTGGTTCACCCCCCAGCGCCCGTACCAAGAGCCGTCCGTCTCCTGCTCCCGGAAGAGGTACCCAAGCGCCCGGTCGAGGGGACGGAACCCTCTCTCGTATCCCAGCCATCCCAAGCACTCCACGATGTGGGCGGTGACGTCGGCCGACGGGGGATCGAGGAGCTCGCCGAAGTCGCAGAACGGGATCTCGCGCAGGAAGGCCTGGGTGTTGTCCTTGTCGAACGCTCCCCAGCCTCCGCTATCCGACTGCATCCCGAGGAGCCACTCGAGACCCCTCTCCAAAGCGTGCGTCTTCCCCTCCTCTGGGAGGGCGGTCCGGATGAGGGCCATCATCACCACCGCCGCGTCGTCGGTGTCCGGATAGACGTCGTTTTCGAACTCGAACGCCCAGCCCCCCGGGCGCGCTCGGCACCGCGCCTGCCAGTCCCCGCCGCGCAAGATCTGCTCCTCAAGGAGCCACTCCCCGGCCCGGACGAGCGCCGGGTGGTCCCCAGGGAGCCCACAGTCCTGAAGCCCGATCATCCCGAGACCCGTGTCCCACACGGGAGAGATGCAGGACTGAAGGCGGAAGGTCTCCTCCGTCTCGATCGCGTACCTCAAGAATCCGGCGACTCCCTGGCGAATCACCGGCGAGTCTGCCGGGTGTCCTAGCGCGTGGAGGGCGAGCAGGGAGTACACCCAGGGAGGCTGGATCCCGCCCCAGCACCCGTCCGCCTCCTGGCGGGCGACGATCCACTCCTCCGCCCGTCTCATCGCCTCCTTCCGACCCGGCTTCCACGGCGAGCGCTCATAGACGCGGAGGAGCCTGTCCGTGCCCCGGAAGAAGGCCGCCCACAGGCCAGGCTTCGTCGGGCAAGCGAGGGCGGCCCTCCGTCGTCCGCTAGAGAAGAGCTCGTCGATGCGGGCGCGCTCGGAAACAGGCCAGACGGGCTCCAGCACCCGCAGGACCGCAAGGGGGAGGATCGTCCCGCGCGCCCACGCGCCAAACGAGTACAGACTCACCGGAAACCAGGGGGGGAGGAGAACCAGCTCCGGAGGGAGCATCGGCGTCGCCCTCCACGGCCACTCCCCCATCGTCGCCAGCCAGCACTTCGTGAAGACCCGCACCCGCTCGACTCCGCCCTTCCCGAGGATCCACAGCCGCGCCCGCTCCATCTGCGGCAAGGCGGGATCGACCCCGGCCATCTTCAGGGCGACGTAGGCCTCGACCGTCGTCGAGAGCTCGCCCGGACCGCCGTACCAGTTCGGCCAGCTCCCGTCCTCCTGCTGCGCCCCGAGGAGGTAGCGCGCGATCTTATTCCAGAGCCCTGGGTCCCCGATCCCGAGAATGTGGGTGAGGAAGAGATGCTCCGCGGTGATGGACGCGTTCGACTCGAGCTCCCCCCAGAAGTAGCCCGCCGGGTCCTGCCGCGCGAGGAGCCAGGACGTCGCCCGCTCGATCACGCGGTCCAGGTCCGCGGCGCGCGATCCGCCATCCACTACCTGCGGCCAAGTGTCCTGACGTACCTGCATCGCCCTAGTTTCCCCTCTGCCGATGCCTCGGTCCCTCATCTCCCGAGTCATCGTGTTCCCTCCAGGACCGGCCGCAGGGCGGCTGCGGCGCGGGAGAGGGAGAGGGCACCGAGGACCGCCCGCCGACACCATCGCACGCGCGGCCCAAGAGAGACGTCCTCCCACAGGGCGTCCAGCACCACCCGCACGACGAGGAAGGGGATCCCGCGGCCGGAGAGTTCGGCCGCGAGGTAGGCCGACTCCATGTCGACCGCCACGGCATCAAGGCCCAGCCGGGCCTTCCCCGCCGGACCGATCGCACGGTCGACGGTGACGACTCCTCCCACCACGGCCCCCGCGAGCGCGGTCCGCGCCTTTTCGAGTAGCCTCTCGTCCACGGAGACGACCGCGTCCTCCTCCGTGAGCGTCTCGGCCAGGATGAGGGTCCCGGGGAGGGCGTCGGCGCGGAGCCCGCCGCAGAACCCCACCACCAATGCGCCGGCCGGCCGCTTCTTCTCAAGCTGCGAAGCGAGCCTTGCCCGGGCCCGTTCGCCCGCCCCCACCGCGACCGTCCGCCCGCGGACGAACAGAAGCTCGGTCCGCAGCGCCGCCACGACCCAGACCATCATCTCCTCCGCAGGACGAGCTTCCACGGGTGCCGGACGGCATCCAGGGCGCTCGCCGGCTCGAAGCCCGAGTGGAGCATGCAGCCGGCGCAGCGAGGGTCGCGCCCCGGCCCGTACCGCTCCCAGAGGGCCGGGTCCAGAATCTCCGCAAGGCTCTCCACGTGCTCGTCGGCAATCAGGTAGCACGGTTTTCGCCAGCCAAGAACGGTGTACGTCGGGACGGCCCAGGCCGCGCAGGGGTAGCTGCGCTTGCCCTGGAGGAAGTCGAGGAACAGGGGATTATCGTAGAACGGAAGGTGATCCCCGCCGAGGAGCTCACGGAACATCCGGACCGACTCCTCCCGCTTCAAGAAGAGCTCGCGCTCCGGCACGGCCTGGTAGGCGTAGCCCGGCGAGAGCATCAGCCCCTCCACCCCCAACCTCGCGAGGGTCCGGAACAGGGCCCGCACGTCCTCGACGTCGGCGCCGTGGAAGACCGTGGTGTTGGTGCACACTCGGAACCGCCGCGCGAGAGCCTCCTCGATCGCCGCAATCGCCTCGCGGTACGTCCCGGAGCGACCGGTCCCCCGGTCGTGCGCCGCGGCCGTGCCGTCCAGATGAACCACGAAACACAGCCGCTCGTCCGGCTCAAACTCGGCGAGCGACTCCCGCAGGAGGAGCCCGTTCGTGCAGAGGAAGACCCAGCGCTTCAAGTCGATGAGCCCGCGGACGAAGTCCCCGATCGCGGGGTGGAGAAGCGGCTCCCCGCCCGAGAGGGAGACGACCGGCGCCCCACTCTCCTCCGCGACCCGAAGGGCGTCGTCCGCGGCCAGGCGCTCCTGCATGGATTCCGCATACTCCCGCACTCGCCCACACCCGGCGCAGCGGAGGTTGCAGGCCTCCAAGGCCTCGAGCATCAGCACGATGGGGAAGAGGTGTCCTTTCCCCGGCCATCCTGCTCGTCTTGCCAGGTAGCGAGCGAGCTCGTACTCCATCCGCTTGGGCCGCCCCCTCATCAGGCCTCCCTCGCCGCAAGAAACGAGAGGAGATCTAAGAAGGCACCCCTGGCCCACGCGCTCCAGGGGAGACCCCTCGCCGATCTTTCGGCGTCCCGGGAGAGCCGCGCCACCTCGGCCTCGGCCGCCTCCCGCGCACCGAGCCCGCCGAGCCTGGCCAAGACCTCCTCCACAGGGAGGGGCTCGCGCCTCAAGACGTCCACGAGCGAAGGATCGCGCTCCAAGGCAAAGGAGAGGGGCCAGGAGGGTTTGTGGCGGCGAAGGTCCCCTCCCACGGGCTTCCCCGTCTTCTCCGCGTTCCCCCAAATCCCGAGAACGTCGTCCTGGATTTGGAATAGGACGCCGATGGTCTCGCCCAGTCCGCGATGAGCGTCCCGCAAGTCCGGACGGTCCGCAGCGATCGCCCCGAGCTCCAGAGCACAGCCAAAGAGCGCCCCCGTCTTCCGCCGCGTCACCTCCGCGTACGCCTCGACCCCGCCGCGCAGGGCCCCCTCCATCCCAAGATCCAAGGCCTGCCCCTCGATCATGCGCAGGGTCGCTCTGAGCAGGGCTTCCTCTGCTTCGAGCAGGGTCTCCGCACTGAGACGCCGCTTGACCGCAAGCGGGGTCCGCAACGCCGCAACAAGCAGAGCATCCCCGGCGTTGATCGCCTGGCCGCGACCGAAGGCGCTCCAGGCGCTCGGCCGCCCGCGGCGGACCTCATCCCCGTCCTGGATGTCGTCGTGGACGAGGGAGAAGTTGTGCACGAGCTCGAGCGCCACGCCGAGCGGGAGAGCCGCCTCCGCCTCCCTTCCCAGCGCCTCACACGCGAAGCAGGCGAGCGCCGGCCGGAGGAGCTTACCCCCGACTCCCGGACCCGGCCGACCGTCGGCCTCCGAGAAACCCACCGGGTAGCGGACGAGGGTCCCAAGCGGCCCCTCTTCCGCCAGGGCCGCGGCCAGGGTGCGCACGATTCCGTCGCGATACCGCCTAAGAATCTCCATCGTCCCTCTTCTCTGAGAGCCGGGGCACGCGCACGATCCCGCACCGCAGCGCGGCGCGTGTGAGCTCGGCCGTTGAGTGGACCTTCAACTTGCGCATCGCCGAGGCCTTGTGAGCCCGCGCCGTGGCCACGGAACGGGAGAGCATCCGAGCCACTTCCGAGAGCCTGTGCCCTTCCGCGATCAATTGCACCACCTCCCGCTCCCGGGCGGTGAGCGGGAGCGACGCGTCGCCAGCGGAGGGGAGGAGGACCCGTCCCTGCGCGGCACCGCACACTGCATCCACCAGGGAGTTCGGGACGTCGCCCTTGAGGACGTAGGCCGCCGCCCCGGCCCGGGCCGCCTCCGCGAGCCACGCCGGGTCGTCAAACATGGAGATGAGGACGACCGCCACCCCGGGGAGCCGCCTCCGCACCCGACGACACAGCTCGAGGCCGGAAAGCTGGGGCAAAGAGACGTCCACTAGCGCCACGTCTGGGAGCATGCGCCGGATGAGGAGCCACCCCTCCGGCCCCGCCCCGGCCTGACCACTCACGACCATCCCCGCCGCAGAGAGGATGCTCGCCATTCCCTCGCGCACGAGCGCATGGTCGTCGACGATGACTACGCGCACAGAACTCATCGTAACTCGGAGTGGAGAGGACCGCGATGGGGGAAACGCACTATTTCTGGCGCCGCAGCGCGAGCGCGCGGAGCTCGGCCGCGCTCCCGCAGCCAAGCTTCCCCTTCAGCCGCTCGAGGTGAGACTCGACCGTCTTCACAGAAACCCCAAGACGAACCGCAATCTCTCGGTTTGGCACCCCCTCGGCAAGGAGGGCGAACACCTCCTCCTCGCGGGGGGAGAGGGCGGGGGAGATCGGGAACTCGCGCTCGCCCTCGAAGCAACGGTGGATCGCAGCGACGAACTCCAAAGGAGTGGCCGTCTTGACGAGGAGCCCGTCCGCCCCGGCACGATCCGCCTCTCCGGGAAGCCACGGATCGTCGAGGGCCGTCACCACGAGGATCCGAGACGCCGGTGCCATCTTCTTCACGCGAGCAAGACCGGCGAAGCCCCCGCCGGGCATGGCCAGATCGAAGACCACAACGTCCGGAGAAGTCCTCCCTGCAAGCTCGGCGCCGGCGTCGCCATCCGCAGCCAGCCCCACGACCTCGAGCCCCGCCCGCGAAAGGAGGCGCGCCATTCCCTCCCGCACGATGGGATGGTCATCCACAATCAGGATTCGAATCAAGGCATGACAGTTGGAACCGAACTTGGGTCCCCTTCCCCGGGGCGGACGTCACGACGAGCTCGCCGCCGAGCGACTTCGCCCACTCCCTCATCCCCGACAGGCCGAGCCCCTCGGAGGTCTCGGCCGGGTCGAACCCCCGCCCGTCGTCGTCGACCTCCCCCAAGAGAGCTCCTTTTCCCACCTCCAACCGGACGTGCACGCGATCGGCAGCCGCATGACGACGCACGTTCTCCAGCGCCTCCTGCACCACCCGATACGCCGCTGTCTCCACCCCCTCCGGAAGCCGCTCTTCCGGAACGTCCAGTTCGACCGCCACCCCGGTGGACGCGGAGAACCCGGAGACCAGGTGGCGCAAGGCCGGGCCAAGCCCCAACTCGTCGAGGAGGGGGGGCCGCAACTCCCGGGCCAGGGACCGCGTCCCCTCGACCCCCAGCCCGAGCAGGCGCCCCGCCTCGTGCGCGTCACCTCCCTCAAGCGCCCAGCGGGCCGCAACCAGGGTCTGCCCCAACTCGTCGTGGAGCCGGCGCGCGATCCGTCGTCGTTCTGTCTCTTGAACGGAGAGGAGTCTCCGCGAGAGGCGCTCGAGCGCCCGTTCCCGCTTGACCAACTCGCGACGTTGTCGCTCATAGACGCCCGCGAACGCCCGGACCGTAAACGCCAGAATCGCGTAGAGACCCACTCCGCCCGCCAAGACTGTCGTGACCACGTAGGGAAGATCCCGGTGCCACGGCTCCGCGGAGGAGAACAAGCGGACGTGGGGGATCACCCCGGCGTACTCGAGGAACGCGACCAAGACATAACCACCGACCGCCAATCCCGTCACCGCGTACCCCGCGGCCGCGGGGAGGAAGAAGTTCGCGTACATGACGGTGAAGAGGTAGAACGCGCCCCCTACCCACTCCACCCCGCCCATGCGGTGGACGAGGTACGTGATGAGGACCGCCTCGAGCGCCAAGAAGGCGGCGTGGGCGTTTTGGAGGGCGCGAAGGGTTCGCTGGCGGTGGATCAGCCACTGAAACGGCGCGGTGAGGAGGAGCCACGCGAACGGCACGGCGAACAATGGGTTCGTAGTGAACCCGGGTAGCCCGAGGACAGCCACGGCGACCGCGCTGAAGCCGCCAAGGGTGATGCGGCGCACGAGGAACGTGCGGTCGACGATCGTCCGCGTCTCGGCGAGCAGCTTCTCCGGCTCCCCCTTCGTCCTTGAGCCCAACCTCAAACGCTCCACAACCGAAACCTTACCCATCCACGCCGCGCAGGCGCAAGCGCGGGAAGGGATCGCTCCATGGCCCCCTGCCCTCGCGAGGGGTTGCATGTTGAACGAGGCTGCGGTAATCAATTACCACTGTCGCAGACGGGGTGATCGGGTTGAGCACGGGTCGTCGCTTGAGTCTTCTTCTCGCTTCCCTTGCGATCGCACTGGGGATCCCTTGGACCCTGTCCGCCAACACGGCCCCCGTCGCGCACTTCACCCGCAGCGCGCCGTCTGCCGAGTCGCCTCTCGAGGTCCGCTTCGACGCCTCCTCTTCGCGGGATCCGGATGGCCGGATCGTCCTCTTCCAGTGGGCCTTCGGCGACGGCTACTCCGGCTCAGGGCAGACGATCTCCCACCGCTACGCGAGGGATGGGAGCTACGCCGTCACCCTGGTCGCCGTCGACGATCAGGGCGCAAGGGGCACTCTCTCCGGCCTCATCTCCGTCTCGGGGCCGGCGGAGGTCTTCCCGTTCGGGACGGAGGTTGGGCAGGCCGCCCCGGAGTTCGCGCTTCCGGATCTTGCGGGCAAGGCCGTCCGCATCGCAGACTTCCGGGGCCGCGTCGTCATCCTCGACTTCTGGGC
>CAYHEK010000052.1:0-1401 GCA_964355545.1 uncultured Thermotogae bacterium
CCGCACGTCGCCCTCGGCCCCAAGGTGATCCTGCGGGTCGGCGAGAGCTACGTCCGAATCGGGGAACAAGGGGAGACGGTCCTTCCCGAGGAGGTCCTGGAGGGACTCGCGCGCTAGCCAAGCGAAGGGACCGTAGAGCTCGCTCCGTCGCAGGGCCTCCGCCCGTTCAGGGCGAGGCCCTGTCTGCATCTCGTGGCGACTGGGCCCCGGGCTTGACAAACCTCGTCGAGGGGCTACAATGACGCAGACTGCACTGCATGACAAAGTACATTGCCAACTGGAATCAATCTGGGAGGTTGCCGATGTCCGACGGAATCGATGTTCGCGAAGCAAAGAAGAGAACTGTCCGGCTTCTCACGTTCGAGGACGGCCTGTGGGATATCATCCTGGGGTCGGTCTTTCTCCTCATGAGCGTCTACCCGCTCACGCGGGAGCTCCTCGGTCCCACGTGGAATGTCCTCGCTTTTAGCCTTGTCCTCATCGTGCTTCTCCTCGGTGCGGCCTGGGCCAGAGTCGCCCTTGCGATTCCGCGCCGCGGAGTGGCGAAACCCCGTCCGAGCACCACGCGGCCGATCACGCTCGTGTTCCGCGTCACGCTCGTCCTCGCCCTCCTCACGGTCGTCCTGTGGACGCTCTTCGCCACCTCCGTCCTTCCCAGGCCGCCGTGGGGAAAGGCCCCTGGATGGGTGCACACGCTCGACCTAGACATCCTCGTCGCCGCACTCCTCATCCTCATCTTCGCGGCGATCGCGCGGAGCGCCGGCGTCGGCCGGGTGTATCTCTACGGGTGGCTTCTCGGCGTCGGGACCCTTGCGTCGACCGCCCTCGAGCGCTACGCGGGCATCACGTTCCACTTCCCGCTCGCGATCGCGGCGGGGGTCATCGTGGTGGTGGGAATCGGGGTGCTCGTCCGCTTCCTGCGGGAGTTCCCCATCCCGAAGCCAGAGGCGTAGGGTGAGGATCCCCGAAGGGAACGAAGCCCGAGTTCAGGCGCTCCAGAGCGTCGATCGGATCGTGCACGAGCCGGCGCGGCTCGCCGTGCTCACCTATCTCTCGTTGGTCGAGAGCGCGGACTTCGTCTTCCTCATGCGGACGACGGGCCTCACGTGGGGGAACCTCTCCTCCCACCTCGCTAAGCTCGAAGAGGCGGGCTACGTGAAGATCGAAAAGGAGTTCCTCAGGAAGAAGCCCCACACAATGATCCGCCTCACCGACCACGGACGGGACGCCCTGCGAACCTACCGAGAGACCATGCAGCGAGCGCTCGACGATCTCGCAAGCTAAAACGCCCCAAGCCGGCAGGGTCTCGTCCTGCATCCCCGCACGAGAAGTCGCGTGAATCCGATACGTCGATCCCGCTGGCAAGCTGCGCCGGAGCGGCGCTTGCATCGGCAGGTGGGG
>CAYHEK010000052.1:1501-11102 GCA_964355545.1 uncultured Thermotogae bacterium
CGCAACCCGAACGTAGAACTCTGCCTCCCCATCTCCGCCGGCGGGCACCAGGGGTACGTGAGGATCGCGGGGACGGCGCACATGGTCCTCGACCCGAAGACGCGCGAGGCGCTCGCGAGCGAGATGGAGTTCTTCCGCGAGTACTGGGAGAGCCCAGACGACGTAGGCTACACGCTCCTTGAGATCACGCCGACGGAGATCGAGTACCTCCGTCCGGAAGAGATGGAGCCCTCGACCCTCTACCTCTAGCGCGGCGTCCGCCGCCGTGGCCAGAAGGGACGCCCGCGGTCACTCGGGCTTCGCCCTCGCCGATTCGAAGAGCGCGGTGTAGTGCCGCTCAAGGAGGGCCGTCAGCTCGACGGCCGAGAGGGAGAGGTCTGGGAGCACGGAACGGATCGGAAGCGGCCTCTCGAACACCATCCGGAGGGGCGGCCGCCGCAAGGATCGCCGCGTCCGCTTCGATCGGCGGCACAGGAGAGAGTAGACACGCACCTGCGAGCTATTCTCCACGTGGAAGGGAGCGAGGAGAACGCTCTCCACACTTCCTTGGGCCTCGAGGGACTTCACCAAGGTTCCAATCCCTGGATACCAGGGCCCGGAGCGGCCGCCACCGGGGGCGAGGGCCACGTACCCGCCGCTCTGGAGGTGAGCTCTTGCCGACGCGAGTGACTCGCGGTTCTGCGCGCGCGCCGCTTCCACCGATATCTCCGGCTCCATGCGGTGCAGGAGGGAGACCGCCAACTGGTGCCGAAACGCCGACTCAAGGCGCGGCCGCGTCGAGCGCGCGTAGGTCGGCTCGAGGGGCAGGATGTAGCAGGAAAGGGCCGGCAGGAGCCTTGCAAGGTAGCTCGTGGCGAGGAGACGAACGTCGCTGCGATCGAGGCTCGCCACGATGAGGAAGGGCGTCAAGAGCATCGGGTGGTTCCCGTACGCAAGGAGAGGCGATCGAGTGAGCCTCCCTTCCTCACCCACGGGGAGGGAAGCTCCCCACTCGAGGCCAATCTCGTCGAACATCATCCGGCAGCCGTGATGGGGTCCGAACTCGCCGATGCGCTCGTCGAGTGCCGCCACGAGATCAAGGACGTGCAGGACGGGAAGTCGCACGCTCACGAGGCGGGAGGCGCACCGGAAGGCCAGGCTCCTTCGCTCTGCCGCGTGATAGGCCTGCCGCAGGCCGTAGATCCCCGACTCCTGGAACGCCGCCCGCAGATCCTCCCAGAGCCCGGTCAACCCCTCATCCCCTCCTTGCTCTGCCCACAAGGAGTCCACCGCTCATCGAACGGACCTCATCGCATCAGAGCATAGTCCAAAGTGGAGGGTACGTCCGGAGTTCTCCTGCGACAAATCCCACCGACCGGTGAGAGAGAAGAGGTTGAAGCGCACGACGGCCACTCTCGAGCTTGAGCGGGAACGCGAGGAAGAAGAGGTCCTCCTTCACGCCCAGCAGATGGCCGAGATGGACCAGCCCTCGACGACTCGGTGCGAAGCTGCGTCAACCTCGCATTAAGATCCGCGATCTTCTCCTCGAGCTGGCTGAATGAATACTCGGCCGAGGGATCTCCGCGCAGACACCTCCTCCCGGCTACTCGTAGCGAAGGGCCACGACCGGGTCGAGCCGCGCCGCGCGCAGGGCCGGATAGAGGCCGAACGTGAGGCCGATCAAGAGGGAGAAGCCGAAGGCGAGAAGCGCCGGGTAGACCGAGATCACGAACGGCCAGTCGGCGAAGAGCGACCCCAACCAGGCGCACAGCCACCCGAACCCGAGGCCGAGGACGCCGCCGATCGAGCTCGTGAGGATCGCCTCGATCAGGAACTGCGCGCGGATGTCGCGAGGGCGGGCACCGACCGCCATGCGGATCCCGATCTCGCGCGTCCTCTCGGTAACCGACACGAGGAGGATATTCATGATGCCGATCCCTCCAACGAGGAGGGAGATCGCTCCCACCCCGCCGAGGATGAGGGTCATCGTGCTCACGCTCTCCTGGTAGGTCTGGATCGCCTCCTTCTGGACCCGAACGTCGTAGGGCGTCCTCCACCGCGCGGGCATCCTCTGTGACGAGCTCGAGGCGGCGACCTTCCGGTTGAGGATCGCCTCAATCTCCGACGCCGCCTGCTCGACGACCTCTTCGCTCGCCGCCTGCGCCACGTAGGAGGTGAACTGGCGAGACCCAGAGAGGCGAAGGGCGGTCGATAGCGGAATGTAGATCATGCTGTCGAGGTCCTGGTACCCGACGGTTCCCCTCTCACCCATGACGCCGATGATCTGGAACGCCACCTTTTGTCCCGAGATCTGCAGCGGCACCATCTTCCCGACCGGATTCTCCGTCCCGTACAGGTTCTCCGCCACCGTCGCTCCGAGGACGGCGACGGCGCGGTCCTCATCCAAGGCGTGGATGAACCGTCCCTCCTTGGCGAAGAAGCTGTCGAAGAGCGCGGCATACTCGGGAGTGACTCCCATCACGCTCTCGTCGTAGCTCACTCCGTCGACGATTGCCTGGCCGTGTGTCGATGAGGTAGGGACCACTTGCGAGACCGACGGAGCGGTGAGAAGGTCGCTCGTGAGCTCGCTCGTAAACGCGCGCGTCGATGTCGCCGACGAGAGGGCCTGAGGGAAGAGGGTGATGGTGATCGTCCGCATGCCGAGTCCCGCGATCTGTTCCTTCATCTGGGCTGTCGCGCCGTTCACGAGCGCGATGATCGCGACGACCGATCCGACCCCGATGACGATCCCCAGGATCGAGAGCGTCGTGCGCAGCTTGTGCGCCCGCAGCGTGCCGAGCGCGGTCCGGAGCATTTCAATGAGCTGCATGGTTGTCCTCCGCGATCCGGCCGTCACGCAGGACGACCTCGCGATTCGCCTGCTCCGCGATCTCCCGCTCGTGCGTCACCAGAACGACCGTGCGTCCTTCCTGGTGCAGGGACGTGAACAACTGAAGGATCTCGCTGGTCGTCTGGCTGTCTAGGTTCCCCGTCGGCTCGTCTCCCAAGAGGAGGCGAGGCGTGTTGACCAGGGCGCGCGCGAGCGCCACCCGCTGGGCCTGGCCACCCGAGAGCTGTGTCGGATGGTGCTCCGCGAACTCCGCGAGCCCGACCCGCTCGAGACAGGCGGACGCCCGCTCCCTCCGCTCCGCCGGTCGCACCCCCGCGTATACCATCGGCAGCTCGACGTTCCTCTGAGCCGTCATGCGTGGGAGGAGGTAGAACTGCTGGAAGACGAACCCGATCCTCGCGTTCCGGAGCACTGCGAGCTCGTCGCGGGAGAGGGAGCCAAGGTCCTTTCCCTCGAAGAGGGCCCGCCCCGACGTGGGACGATGTAGGGCACCGATGACGTGCATGAGGGTCGACTTCCCCGACCCAGACGGTCCCGCGATTGCGAGGAACTCGTGGTCGCCGATTTTCAGATCGACGCCGCGCAGGGCGTGATACACCACCTCCCCCATGGGGTAGTCCTTGGTCACGTTCTCAAGCTCGATCATGGCATCCCCGGGATGAATATCGGTGCCCCACCGCCTGGGAAGCGCGAGCCCTCCCGCTGGCCGTTCGACTGCGTGGCAGTCCCGCTCCCTGTCGTGCTCGGGGCCAGGAGGATCTCGTCTCCCTCCTCGAGCCCGCTCTTGATCTCGGCGTACTGGCCCGAGTTCGCCCCGATGGTCACCGCCTGGGGCGCGACGTTTCCGCTCGTCACCTTCATGACGATCCAGGCACGCGGCGACTTGACGAGCGAGGAGATGGGAACCCGCAGCACGTTCAGGGCGCTGGTGGTCGTGATCTCCATCTCCACGGTGTAGCCGATGAGGATCGAGGGGTCGGTGGGAAGCTTCCCCTTGATTTCGACCACCGTGCTGTTCCCGGACTTCGTCGCCATCCCCCCGATCTCCACGAGCTCGACCGGCCACGTCCTGTCTGGCAAGGCCTCGATCACGGCCTGCGCTGGCTGCCCCAAGGCAACGGTGGGAGCGTCCAGTTGGTCGACGTTCCCGGTCACGAAGAGCTCGCTCGTGTCCACCAGGGTGAGGTTCCTTGTCGAGGAAGAGGCAGTCGCGTCCGTGATCTCCGTGACGACCCCACTGAACCGAGCGCGGAGCGTCGTGGCCTCATAGTCCTCCTGGGCGATGGTCAGGGCCAACTCCTTCGCCCGGATCGTCGCCGGCACGCCCTCGGCTTTGGCCTGCTGCAGCGCCTGCTGGGCCTGCAAGAGCGCCAGCTCCTCGCGGGTGTTGTCCAGTTTGACGAGGACGTGGTCTGGTTCGACCCGCTGCCCCACACTCACCAGGATCTCCGAGACCTTGTCACCCTCGAAGGTGTAGGTGTACTCTTGCTTGGGAGCAACCTTCCCGTAGACCGTCAGGGACTGAACGACGTTCCCGCGGCTGACCCGCACGGTGTTCGACGCCGCCGCGGCCGCCTTCGTCTTGTCTTTTCCCGAGGTCAGGAAGAGGCCAAGGAGCACTCCCCCGACCGCCACAAGAGCCACTGCGCCCAGAACGACCCATGTGCGGCGCTTCATTTCAACCACTCCTCCACGTTCAGTTCGAGCCCAAGGCCGTCACGACAGGCGAGGAACGCCACCAACAGGGTGATCCCGCGCTGGTCGGCGTCGGCCAGGAACGCTCGCTTCTCCTCAAGAAACGTCTGCCAATCCTCATCGCTGAGCGAGCCGGCCTCCCACTTCGCCCGCGTCACCGTTTCGTCCAGCGTCCACTTCTCCTGTTCCATCGGGAGTCGATCGAGCCTGGCGAGAGCCGCTCGAAGCGCGGCCTGCTGGGTGAGAAGACGATCCCTCACCTCTTCCTGCGCGGCGGCGAGCTTGTCTTCGGCCATGGCGAGGTTCGTCTCCGCGATCTTCACGTCGAGACCCCGCGTGGGGGAGAAGAGGGAGAAGACGAGGTTCACCCCCAACTGCCACCCCTGGTCCGTCACGCCAGCCTTGAAGGAGAGGCTCGGCAGCGCCGCGAGGCGCGCCGCTTGCAGAGTCTCCTTCGCGTCCTCGATCGTCCGCTTCGCCGTCTTCACTTCGGAGGCCTCGCCCACGGCCGACGCCAGCAGGTCCGGCTCTGCCAAGAGCGAACTTGCCGCCTTCTTCAGGGCCTCCACCGGAGGCTGGAAGGAAACGAGCGTGTAGTCCCCGTCCATTCCGAGCACCTGTCGGCCGAAGCTCGCCTTGTCGGCAGCGTACGTCGATTGACGCTCGCTCTGTGTGATCTCTACATCGAGCAGATTGAGCCGCGCCTGCACCAGCGAGGACTCCCCGGCGAGTCCCGCCTTCACCAACTCCTGTTGCTGCTTGAGGTTCGCCTCCGCCTGCGCCACGTCTGCTTCGGCTTGGCTCAAGAGCGCTTGCTCCTCGAGGAGGTTCCCGTAGGTCTCTACGGTCATGCGGACCACGGAGTTCCGGGCCGTCTCTAGTGCCGCCCGGGCGTCCTCGACGGCCTCTTCCTTTGCCACGAGATCCTTCGAACCCGCGCTCGGCTGCGAGAAGTCGAGACTCTGGGAGAAACTGACCTCCCAGGTCGACTCGTCCCACTCGCCGGTCAGAGGGTCCCACGCAAGGTCCAGGCCTGCCGAAACGAGACTGCTCGTCCCCCACGGAAGGGGGAGCTGCAAGGAGAAGCCTCCGACTACGTTGCCAGAGAACCCGCCCGTCGAGAGCGAGGGCGGCGAAACCTTGAGGTCGACCGACGGAATCATCGCCTTCGCCCGCGCAGCGGCGAGTTCAAGCTCCGCAAGCTGCAAGCCTAGCTCTGCCTGACGAACGTCGGGGTAGTGCTCCAGCCCCAACGCGATCGCTTCTTGCACCGTCCGCTGGACAACGCCTGGTGCCGACTGACCTGCCACGACGAGTGACATTCCGGCTAACATCCCGATGCACAGCAAGACGGATCTCTTCGCTCGCATACGAGTCGTCCCGCACCTCCTGGTTCACACAGGTGAGTTTGATTGTAAACGACAAGCGCGCCCTTGAGGGTAATCGCGCATTATGGAATCCCTGAGGCAGGTTTGTGATGGAGTTGTGAAGACCGATCGCGGATCGAGGAAACCCCTCCCGCGCACGTGGGTCTCTCGGCGATGGGGAGAGCCATCCCCTCCTCATGGGAACTCTTGAGGGAAAGGCCTCCGCCTGGATCGGAAAGGTTGTCATGCGGTGGTGGTCTCCAAAGGCGTCTCCTGGATGACCTCCCTCTCGCCATGAACAAAGAGAGACACCAACTTGGCCCTCTCTCGTCGGCTACCCTTGGAGCCCGTCCGCTCCCAAGAGGGACCCGATGGCCGCTTGGAGCCTCTCCGCGAAGTCATCCGGGATCTCGTGGCCAAGACCCTCCTCCACCCCGAGCTCACACGGAAGGCCAGCCTGGATGAGATTCTGGTGAAGGGTCCTCACCCTCTCGCAGCGGGGATCCTTCTCGCCAACGAGGATCCACCCGCGGAGACCGCGGCGCGCGGCTTCAGGAGCCATGGGAAGACACGCCTCGACGCCGATGACAGACGGGATCACAGCGACGAAACCACGGGAGCGAGGAAGCCGTCCGCTCAGGGCAAGGCAAAGAGCGACCGCCGCGCCCTGGGATACCCCGGCGAGGACCACGCGTGCGGGGTCGACGGGATACCCCGCGAGGAGCTTCTCGTAGGCCGCGAGCACCTCGCGCTCGGCCCGCTCGCGGTCGTCCCAGGAGAAGAGTCTCTCCGAAGAGAGCTGCGTCCCTTGCGCCGCGGCGACGACGAGCCCCATGGAGAGCGCAGGACGGAAGGTCGCGGCGCAGGCCGCGGCGTTCCCCTCTCGCGCGTGAAGCGCAAGGAGCGCAGGAAGGAGGCGATCGCGCGAGAATCCCTCGGGAGTGAGGACGACGAGGTCGGGATAGAGCTTCGCCTCCGCGGCGCGATGACGCCTCTCGCACTCCCGGACGAGGGCCTGGAAGTCCTCCCGCTCCTGGAGTGAAGCGAGGTCAGGATCCTCGCTCAGCATCCGCTCCGACCACCAGAGGCCTCCCGCGACCCCCTCCTCGAGCGTCCTCACCGCCTCGTCGCACCGGCCGAGTCTGCTCTCGAGACAGGCGACCCAAAACCTGGTCTTTGCTCCTTCCTCCGGGAATCGCTCGGCGGTCTCCTCCGCCGCGGCGAGGGCTTCCTCGTACCGCCTCTCGCCGTGAAGCCGGAAGACAGCTCTTTGCAGGTCCCAGAAACCCTTCTCGGCCATCCTCAGTCCCCGCCCTACATCGATGAGACAGGTGCCATCGCGCAGCCCTGGCGGCGTCCCGCGGCCGTCATCGCTACCCGCTCGTAGGCGCGGCGCGGCGGTTGAGCTCGTCGACGACCCGTCGGGCCGCCTCCTCCTCTCCCTGCGGGACCGGAACGCGCATGACGTAGCCCTGTCGGCCGAAGCGGACCGGCGCGGAGTAGGCGACCTCAAGGAGGGCCGGACTCCCCTCCTCGAAGCGCGCTTCCTCGAGCCTCGCCCCAAGGAGCGTCCATGTGTGGAAGGCCCCGTTCGCGTAGGCCCCGTCGGGCGTGATGTAGACGTCGCCGGTCGAGCGTCGGCTCAGTCGAAGCCTCCTCCTCGGCCCGGCCCAGGCGACGAGGGCGATCACGGCGAGAACCCCAAGGAGGACAAGGAAGACGATCCAGCCAACCTCTCGGTCTAGGAGAAGGAAGACGAGCCCGATGACGAGGGCGATCCCGGCGACGACGAGGAAGAGGGTCCATTTCTCCTTCCGCTCCTCGTTGTAGTCGGCGTCCGCGGCGAGTCGCTGGATCTTTGGATCCACCTTCCAGTGCGCGAGGAGATCCTTGCCCGAGAGGATCCTCCCGAGCGCACGGGCGCGGGAGGCGTAGACAACCGCCACGACCGTCCCGCAGATCGCGACGAAGAGCCCGCCGGTGCTCAGGGCGAAGCCCCCCGACATCCCGTCCATCCCGACGAGGAACGGAAGGGCGACGAGGAATCCTCCGGCGAGGGCAACCCCAAGCCCGACGAGGGCGACGACCTTCTGCGGGTTCTTCCTTCTCATCCCTTCCCTCCTTGAAAAGTCGCGCCGCTCCTTATCTCCATTGTCTCTCCCTTTTGCCTGGATGCGCCGTTCAACCCAGAAGAGACCTTCCCGCCCCCGCCCTGCGATCCGCTCGACCCAAGGATCCACGCGATCTTCGCCTCGAGCTTTGGGTAGTGCGTTCCCCGCCAGTAGAGGCGGCCACAGGCCTCGCAGAGGAAGAACTCCTCCCTCCAGAGACGGACCTTGGGCGGGATCCGCGGGAGGACCTCCTCCTTCCGAACCGACGCGAGGGCTCCGTTGCAGGCGAGGCAGCGCCGGAATGGCGCAACCTGGCCCGCGAGGTCGAAGCGGCGCACGACCTCGCGCGCCTGTTCGAGCGGGTCGCTCAAGCGGACGAAGTAACCATGGATGACGGCACCACGCTTCAGGAGCTCGCGATCGCGGGTGAGGAGGACACGCCGCTCTCCAGTCGACATCCGGACGATCTCCTCGTCTTGATAGCCGCTCGAATGCAGGGTGTCAAACCCAAGGAGCCGCAGGAGACGAGCGAGCTTCCCCAGGTGGGCGTCGGCGACGAAGGCGACGCGGCGGAGCGGCCTCTCGCGCAACCGCACGAGCGCCGCGATGTCCAGGCTCTCGAAGACCGGATACGCCGCGACCCGGTCGCCCGACCGGAGGCGGTGGGAGAAGTCGACCGACTCGCCGTTCACGAGGACGAGGTCGACCTCGACATGCGGGACACCGAGAGCCTCGATCGCGTCCTTCACCGCCGGCGCGCCGAGGAACTCGTGGACGACCTCCCACTGGCGCTCCTCGGCCGGGAGGAAGTCGTTCAGCTCGCCGTAGAAGCGGAAGGTCGCTTGATTCCCGCTCCCTGCGTGCACGGCTCTACCCGGCGAAGCCAAGACTAAACGTCCATCCAAGAAGGAACGAGGCCTTCGAGACGACGCGCTCTGGCGCGGCGCCGAGCGCCGAGACGTCTTCCAAGACGAGATCCGGATTGGAATGGAGCGCTATTTTCCCCGCATCGTTCGCGGCGTAGAAGACCATGTCGTCTGGGAGGGCCAGATCCTCCACGAGCCTCTGGCTGAGCCCGTCCAGGAAGACCGATGCCCCGAGCGCACCGATCACCTTCCCGCTGCTATCGACCGGCACCGTGATCACCATCGCCTTCCTTCCCGTCGATTTGCTGACGACGAGATCGCCGATCGTCACCTCGCCCGCCATGACCTTGGGGAAATACGGGCGATCCGCGATGTTCGCGGCGGCGAGGCCGGCGTCGACGGTGTAGTAGGACCCATCCGGCAGAGCGAACCATGCCGTAAGCGGGATGCTCACCTCTTGGAACTTGGTGAGAGTTGCCTTCATGCCTTCCCAGTCGCCCGTCTTCACCTCCTCCGTCGTCGCCATCACCTGCATGGAGTTCACAAGCCCCTCGATGCGCGCTTCCGTCAAGGCGACGAGGGCGGACACCCCCACCTCCGCGCGGATGGTGACGGCCGGTTCGGTCCCTCCGCTACAAGCGGCAGCGGACGCGATCAAGGTCACACAGACCCCCAACCAGAGACTCGCCCTCCGCATCACAACCTCCTTCGGGCCAACACCCATTCGCTCAA
>CAYHEK010000053.1:0-10510 GCA_964355545.1 uncultured Thermotogae bacterium
AACCACCGTCCGGTGCCGGACTTCACCTTCGCCAAGACGACCACCACTGCGGCGGTCGGGCCCCTCGCGGACTTCACCTACGAGGACACGATCCAGTTCACCGGGACGGCGACGGACGCGGACGGAGATGCGATCAGCGCTTGGCACTGGGATTTCGATGACGGCACGACATCGGACGTGCAGAACCCGACGCACCGCTTCCCGAATGGTGGGACCTTCGATGTCACGCTGACGGTGACCGACGCCCGCGGGGTGACCGGCTCGGTGACGAAGACGATCACTGTGGAGGCTCCGCCCAACGTTCCGCCGACGGTCGTCATTAGCTTTACCCCGACCGCGCCGGACGTAAACGAGGACGTCACCTTCACGGCGACGGTGACCGACCCGGACCAGCCGGCCGGAACCGAGTTCACCTACGAATGGGACTTCGGCGATGGCTCGGCGAAGAGCAACGCGAAGAGTCCGGCGCACCAGTTCACGGAGAAGAAGAGCTACACCGTCACGGTCAAGGTGACGGACGCCCAGAACGGGCAGGGGACGGCGTCGAAGGTCGTCGCAGTCGGAAACGAGCCGCCTACGGTGGCGACGCTCACGTTCACCCCGGCTAACCCGGCGACAGGGGACGAGGTGACGTTCACGGCGACGGTGACCGACCCGGATCAGCCGGCGGGGGTCGCGTTTATCTACGACTGGGACTTCGACGACGGAGGGACGAGCGCCGCGGTGAGCCCGGTCAAGCATCGGTTCATGGCCCCGGCGACGTACACGGTGACCCTGGTCGTGACGGACGAGAAGGGGAGCGAGAGCGCCGCGAAGACGGTCACGGTCACGGTGACCGGGCCGACGCAGCTCTTCACGTTCTCCTTCCCGAACCCGGCCTCGACGCAGGCGACGATCACCTACTACGCCCCCGACGGGACGACCGACCTCGTCCTGCGCATCTACGACCTCGCCGGCCGCCTGGTGCGCGAGGTGGACCTTCCTACGGGAGAGTCGACGTACGTGTGGGACCTGCGCTCGGATGTGGGGGAGGACCTCCCGAACGGCCTCTACTTCTGCGTCATCACCGGGAAGGACGCCGCAGGGAAGGGGATCAAGTCGCCGGTCTTCAAGCTCCTGATCGCGCGATAGGGGAGGAAATGCCATGAAGAAAGGACTGGTACTCGTGGTCGTGGCCCTCTTGGGGATCGGCACACTCGGCGCCGCGGAGACGGCGATCTCGGTCCTGGATATCGAGCCGGGGGTACAGGCCCTGGGGCTCGGGGGCGCGGCGGCTGCCCTGGCGAAGAACGCGGAGACCCTCTACTACAACCCGGCTGGGCTCGCGGGCCTAGCTGGGATCAGCTTCAACTCGTCCTACGCGATGCACTTGGGACTTGCGAGCTACAGCGTCTTCGGCCTCACGTTCCGCAACTGGGGGATCGGCCTCCTCACCGTGGGCTCGGGGGACATTCCTGGATACGACGAGGAGGGCGGCTCGACCGACCCTCTCTCCTACGGGAGCACCGCGGTCCTCTTCGGTTTCGGTGTCGAGCCGAGCGACCTTCCTTTCCTGCCGAGGCTTCCGCTCGACTTCGCCGCCGGAGGACGGATCAAGTACCTGTCCGTAACGAATGGAACGACGAGCGGCTCTGGATTCTCCTTCGACCTCGCCTACCGCATGAACTTCCCTGACATGCGTCTGGGGCCGGTCGGTCTCTCCGATCTCGCTCTGGGTGCTGTGGCGACGAACCTCTTCGGCTCCCTAGGCTACGAGGGAGGGCACAGCGAGTCGTTCCGCATGGACATCCGCCTCGGCGGGTCCGCCAAGGTGGCCGAGGTCGTCCTCCTCGCGGCCGACCTCGAGCTCGGGGGAAGCTTCCACTTCGGCGCGGAGTACAAGCCGATCAAGACCTTCGCTATCCGCGCCGGGGTTCTGACGCAGGCGGGAGGGCTCTCCATCACCCTCGGCCTCGGCCTCGATGTGGCCGGGTTCGTTGTGGATTACGCCTTCGCTAGCCACCCAAGCTTAGGCGGGAGTCACCGCATCTCGCTTACGGTCGACTTCTCCGCGCTCGACCTGCGGGCGATCGGCCGCTCCCTCGGCCGGATCATCCGCTAGACGGAGGGCGCTCCGGCCAGAGGATCGAGGGCGCCTTCTTTGCATGCTCACCGTTACGTCAAGATCTGACCCCGATGCCCCATTCGCGCTCGATCTCGTCCAGGGTTCCGGCGACGATCGCGCGGCGGATCTCCGCGAGGAGCCGCACGAGGAAACGCAGGTTGTGGAGGGTGGCGAGCCGGTAGTACGAGAGCTCGCCAGAGAGGGCAAGGTGGCGGAGGTAGGCGCGCGAGTGGACGCGGCAGGTGGCGCAATCGCAGGAGGGGTCGATCGGTCCGGCGTCGTCGCGAAAGCGTGCGTTGCGCAGGTTGATCCGGTGTTGCGACGCCTCCTTCACGAAGAGGGTCCCGTTGCGCGCCATCCGCGTCGGCGCGGCGCAGTCGAAGGTATCGACCCCGCGGCGGACGACGGCGAAGAGGTCGTCGATCCCGCCGATCCCGAGGAGGTGGCGGGGCTTCTTCTCGGGCAGGAGGGGGACCGTCCAGTCGAGAACCTTGAGCATCTCCTCCTTCGAGCGGCCGAGGGAGCCGCCGATGGCGAGCCCATCGAACCCCATCCCGGCGATCACCCGCGCGCTCTCTCTTCGCAGGTCCTCGTAGGCGCCGCCCTGGACGATCCCGTACAGGCGCTGCTCCGAGGTGGGAAGGGAGGGATCGCGAGAGGCGAGGAAGGCGGACAGGGCCCGCTCGGCCCAGCGGTGCGTCCGCTCCATCGCTGCCTGGGTGTAGTCGCGGTCGTGGAGCGGGGACGTGCACTCGTCGAGGACGAGGAGGATGTCCGCCCCGAGCTTCCTCTGGAGCGCGATCACCCCCTCGGGAGAGAAGAAGTGCTCCGAGCCGTCGAGGGTCGAGCGAAAGAGGGCTCCCTCCTCGCGGAGCCGAACAAGGGACCTTCCCTCCTGGCGTCGGCCTGACCCAGGCCGGGGGCCTTCGTCGGGGAAGATGGACGCGACCTTCCCCACCCCGTGCTCCTTCCCCGCGCCCAGGCTGAAGACCTGAAAGCCGCCGGAGTCGGTCATCGTCGGGCCGGTCCAGCCGGAGAAGCGGTGCAGGCCGCCCAGGCGGGCGACCGTCTCCTCGCCCGGCCGCAGGTGAAGGTGGTAGGAGTTTGAGATCACGATCTCGACGCCAACCTCGGCCAGGGCCGCGGGCTCGACCCCCTTCACCGTCCCCCGTGTGGCGACGGCGACGAACGCCGGGGTCTCCACACTCCCGTGCGCCGTGTTGATCCGTCCGGTGCGGGCGAGAGACTTCGGATCCGCGTGCACGACCTCGAACATCAGTAGAAGGGGGTGAGGGTCCGGTGGTGCGGGGGCATCGGCCGTCCCTGGGCGAGGGTCCACAGGAGCCAGTCGATCTCGATCGCGTGGAGAGGCCTCCCGCGCCGTTCAAGCTCCTGGCGGAGGAGCTCGACCGCCCAGATCGTCGCGGCGCGGATCTCGACCTCTTCTCGTGAGCCGGCCTCGATCCACTCCTTGAGATCGACCCGGCCGGCGAGCCCCTCGGAGTAGCGCAGGGCCCCGCAGGCGCGCAGGATCTGGGGGATCTTGTAGTCCGCGAACGCCGTGAGGGAAGGAAGGTCCGTGAACGCGCCGAACGAGCGGCCGTCGAAGGACGCGGCCAGGTCGCCGGCGAAGATCTGGGCGCGCTTGTAGAAGGGAATCCGCTCGCCTGAGTAGCTCGCCTCGTCGCGGAAGGAGGGGAAGGCCTCGAGGAGGAGCGAAACGAGCCGCTCGGCGCTCCCTCGCGCCTCGCGCACGAGGCGGCCGGCGTCCCCGCCGTAGCGGGTGAGGATGCCGTTCCCAATCTCGCGCAGGATCTCCGTCCGCTCGGCGAGGAGGGGGACCTCCCCGATGCGGACCCTTCCCTGGAGGAGGCCGCGGACCTCGTCTTCCCCAACCCGGGAGAGATGGGCGAAATCGTCGACCGGTAGCCCGTTTTCAAACGCTTCCTTCAGCACGGAGGTGAGGGCGAAGTACCCCTCGAGCCTCTCCCCCGCCACGATCACCTCCCAGCGCGGCTCGGGGAAGAAACAGAAGTTCTGGGAGTCGAGGAGGAGGAGGTAGACGATCGTCCGCTCCGTCCCGTCGTGGAAGTGGTGCGATCGATCCCAGGCCGGGAGCGCGAGCGGAAGGAGCTCCTCCGCGAGGCGGCGGAGCTCCCCCCTCTCGATCGCCACGTCGCGGGCCCGCTCGCAGACGAAGCGCGCTCCTTCAAGGACGCCGAGGCTCACGGGCCCCTCCGCGAGCGGATGAAGAGGACGGGGTCGTCCTGCGGTGGAACGAAGGGCCACAGCTCCGCGAACGCCCTACAGATCTCGTTGAAGTGCGGGCGAAGGGGGCCGCGCAGGAGCCCCTCCTCGTGGAGGGCGAGGAAGAAGCGATGGGCGAGCCGCGTGATCCGGCCGCAGATCGCGACGTCGACGAACCCCGCCCCGCGCAGGGAGCCCGCGAGGGAGAAGAGGTCGACGTGGCGGAGCACGAAGTACTCCCCCGCGACGAGCGCCGCGGCCGCCTCGAGCAGGAACGGGATTCCGTACCGTTCTGCGATCTCGCCCGCAAGGGGCCTTGCGCCCGGCTCGCCATCCCTGCGCACGAACCCGGGCCGCCGGGGGAAGGAGGCGGCGCGCTCGTGCAGGAAGACGCGATTCTCTCCGTTTGGATGCAGGGTGAGCCGGTACTCGGCCTCGCGGGCGGGGGAGGCCTCCTTCACCAGGTAGCGGTAGACGAAGGCGTCGTCTTCGGGGAAGAACTCGACCTCCTCCTCCTTCCCGGTGGGGAGCTCCGCGGCGAGGTGCTCGACGGTCGCGACGAAGCCCCCTCCCGGGACGAGGACGCGGCGGATCTCGGCGAGGGCCTTCTCGAGGTCGTCCGCCTGCTCGAGGGCGCACCCGGCGACGGCCCCGTCGAACGAGCGATCGGGGAAAGGAAGGTCTCCGGCATCGGCAACGGAAAAGGTGACGTTGGAATAGCCGAGGCGCGCGCGGTTCTCCTCCGCCACCTCCACCCGGCGGCGGGAGAGGTCAATCCCCACGACCTCGCGCACGTACGGGGCGAGGCCGAGGGCCGGCCAGCCGTCGCCGGTCCCCGCGTCGAGGACCCGGCCGGCCGTGGCGAGGGCGTCGAGGTGTGCGAAGATCAGGGTGAGGTCGACCCAGTCGTAGATCTCGTCTGGATCGTACGGGCGGTAGACTCCAGCGAGCCCACGGGGAGCCTGGTGGTCGATCCCGTCGTAGCGCAGGCGCGCGGAATTGACCCTGTCCAACGCCACGTGCTTGCGGATCCACGCCTCGAGCGGCTGCACCATCCCTCCCCAAGCGGCTTGCGAGCGATGGTACCCCAAAAAGGAGAGGGGAGGAAAGGAAAGGCCTGGCTACCTATTGGCGAGGCAGAGAGGGCTACTTGAGCGCGCGGTAGAGGGCCGCGTATTCGCAGTTTGGGTTCCAGAAGAGGTACCCGTCCGCGCCTTCCTCCTTGGCTGCCTTCACCTGGGCGCGGATGTAGGCCTCGAGCGTCATCCCGGACGGGATCGCCATGTCGAAGGCCTGGAGGAAGGGGCGAACGGGGGTCGCCACCCGCGCCTTTCCCGCACCGAGCGCCTCCTTCACCACCCGGTAGGGGTTCTCCTGGTAGACGCGCTCGTGGTAGTGGGAGGGGTAGAGCATCGGGGAAAAAAGGTCGAGGTAAGCGGCCATCCCCTCGAGAGACTGGCCGATCGGGTCGATCCTCTTCTTGTTCCAGTCCCACATCACGCGGCCGAAGAGGTCGGCGGAGAGGACGATCCGGCCGGAGAGGAGGTCGTGCGCCCGGCCGAGGAATCGTTCGATCGCGGCGTAGCGGCCGCCGTAGGCCGCCACGAGGTCTCCGCCGTCTGGGTAGCGGATGTAGTCGAACTGGATCTCGTCGAACCCGAGGGAGGCGACCTCCTGCGCGATCTCCAAGTTGTAGGAAACGGCGCGCTCGTCGGTCGGGAGGACCCACGGCGCCTGGGGACTCCCCAGGTGGGCGGCGAGCTTGGGGTCGTCAAAGACGACCTGGCGTGCGATCAGGTAGATCCCTCGCGCCCGGAGGGCGGGAAGGAGCGAGCCAAGGTCCAAGCGGCCGGTGGTCGCTCCGATCCTCTTCGCGAGAGGCACGGCGCTTTTGTACGTCACCTCGCCGTGGTTATCCTTGACGTTGATGACGACGGCATTCAGAAGCCCTTCGGCGGCCTTCTGGAGGACCTCCTCGAGTGCTCCGGAACGGGTGATGGCGTACGAACCGAGGTAGATCCCCACCCGCCCGTGGGGAGAGGGAGGGACCGCCGGAGCGGCGAGGGGGGACCCGCGGTCGGCTCCGACCCGGACGAGAAGGACGACGAGAACCCCGACGCCAAGGAAACGAAGAGCGAGCGGCTTTCCCATGGGGGCGAGTATAGGTCGACTGGGTCAGCCGGTCGGTCCAGCCTGTTCCCCTCCACCGGGACGTCCGGCACGTCGGGGAGAGAGGTGTGGCAGGAGGACTACCGGCTCCCGGAGGGCGTTCACACCTTTTCCACCGATCCTTCATTTCTTCCTCACACCCTTCGGCTAGGCTTTGTGCGACGTTCACGCGGATGTTTGATTGTGGGTGTCCGTCCGCACAACTATAATGGTCGGATAGCGCGATGTCGTCCTTGTGATGCGGACGACGAGCGGGTGGGTAGGAGAGGAGGGAGTGGGATGAAGAGGGTCTTTGTTCTTTTGGGTCTCGTCGTTTTGTTGGCTTCTCTCGCCACGATCGCTTCCGCGGTGCGCGGCCCGATCACCATCCTGGGGAATGGCGACTTCACGGCGGAAAACGGAGTCCTCGCGGGGACTGGGACGGCGGAGGATCCCTACATCATCGCTGGTTGGGAGATCGACGTCCCGGCCGGGGTCCCCTACGGCGTCAAGGTGGAGAACGCGACGGCGCGGTTCGTCCTCCGCGGGCTGATCGTCCGCGGCGCGCTCGTGGAGGAAGGAGCGGCGATCCGCCTTGGGTTCGTCTCCCAGGCGACGATCGAGGACTGCTCGATCACCGGCTCGCTCCACGGCGTCGAGATCTCCTCCTCGACCGATCTCACTCTCGAGCGGAACGCGATCTACGTCTCCGGCCGCGGCCTCGTCATCACGGGGGAGTCGGCCGAGGAGTACCGCCACGCGATCGACGAGTCGAACGTCCTGAACGACTACCCGATCCGGTACCTCTACGGAAGGGACGGGGAGACGGTGAGCGGGATTCGCACAAACAACCTGTACCTCGCGGCGAGCCGCAACATGACGATCCAAGATAATGAGATCCTCTGCGGGGACGGGATCGAGCTTGCGTTCGTGGACGACTCGTCGGTCGTGGGGAACAAGGTGCACCGCGCAAGCCCCATGCCGGTGGAGCACGGGATCAGTCTCTACCGTTCGAACGGGAACACCCTGGCGAAGAACCAGGTCTGGAACAATCGCCGCGCGGGGATCTATCTTTGGCTGTCCTCGGGGAATCGGGTGACGGAGAATGAGCTCACGGCGAACGACACCGGCCTCCTCCTCGCGGCCTCGGACGACAATCTGATCTCTGCCAATGCAGTGGCCGCCAACCCGAGCGGAATCGAGCTCACCGCGGGCTCGACCGGGAACGTCGTTGAGAAGAATATCCTCTACGACGAGAAGGCGAAGTACGCGAAGTACGGGATTACGGTCGACCAGTCCGCAGAGAACCGCCTGGAGGAGAACGCGATCGTCGGAGTGGAGACAGGGATCGTGCTCACCGATCAGGGTAACAACAACAAGGTCTTCGCGAACACGATCGTCGGCGGGAGCGGCTACGCGGTGCGGATGACCGGCTCGTCGAACGAGATCGCGCAGAACCTCATGGCGCAGAAGAGCCAGGGGATCCTCTTTCCGGAGACATTCGGCAAGGTGAAGCCGGCCGGAAACCTTATTCATGATAACGTCTTCACGGACAACGGCCGCCACATCTACCTCTGCCACGACTCCGAGGCCAATCGCCTGTACAGGAACGCCTTCCTCGGGGCGGGCTCGACCCTCGTCAGTGAGTACGGCGCGAACACCTGGACCGTCGCCGGCGAGGGAAACTTCTGGGGGGATTATGCGGGTTCCGACGCAGATGGGAACGGGATCGGCGAGACAGCGGTCCTCATCCTCCCCGCGGGGGCAAGGGACACGGCGCCCCTCGTCCTGCCCGCGGTCGCCCTGGGCGGGCTCGGGGTTCTCTCGACCCTCGGCCGGACGGACCTTACGGTCGTCACGGAGGCGGGTCGAGAGGTGGCGCTCTCCGCCCTCGTCGCCGACGAGGCGCACGAGCGCTTCGTCGGGTTCCGCGGCTTCCCTGCCCTCCTCATTCCGGGCTTTCCTGGGATCCTCTTCTCCTTCGATGGCGACGTGGACGTGCGGTTCACGATGAAGACGGTCGAGATTCCTCTCGACATCGTCTTCTTCGACTCAAGCGGCACGTTCGCCGGGAGTGCCACCATGGAGGCCGAATCCGAGAAGCTCTACACAGCGAGCGCCCCGTTCCGCTATGCGCTCGAACTCCCCGCTGGCACCCTGGCGGCGCAGGGGATCGGGCCGGGCGCGCGCCTCGTCCTTCCTTCAGGGACGTAGCTTGCCCCGGATCCGCGCGGTCCTCTTCGACCTCGACGGGACCCTCGTGCGCTACCAGGGCGTGGAGTTCGAGTCGAGTTGGGGAGCGATCGCCGTCGCCGCCGGCGTGCACGAGCGCTCGGAGGCCCTCCTCCGAGACTACCTGCCGCGCCGCGACGCCTACCCGGAGTGGGTCAGGAAGGACGCCGCGCTCCTCGCCGGCGTTCCGGTCGAGAGGGTGACCGCGCGGATCTTCCCGCCTCCGTACGCGGCCGGGGTTCCCGTGGCGATGGAACGCCTGCGGGGCCGGTACCTCTTGGGGATCCTCTCTTCGGGGGTCGACCTCGTCGCCGAGCGGTGCCGCGAGGAGCTCGGCCTGGACTTTGCGGTGGCGAACCGCCTGTTCATCGAGGACGGCCACTTCACGGGAGAGAGCGAGACCCGGGTCGACTTGTGGAGGAAGGACGAGGTCCTGAGACGGGTTGCCGCTGAGCGCGGCCTTTCCCTCTCCGAGGTCTGCTACGTGGGCGACCACATGAACGACGTCCCTGTGATGCGGATCGTCGGTCTTTCCATCGCCGTGAACCCCAAGGACGAGGAGCTCGTGCGAGTCGCCCACCACGCCACGGCCAACTTCTCGGAGATCCCGCGGCTCGTGGAAGCGGCGGAGGCCTCCTAGACCGACCGCTGGGGCTCAGGTCCCGAAGATGCGGTCTCCCGCGTCCCCCAGGCCGGGGAGGATGTAGCCGTGCTCATTCAACTGGCGGTCGAGGGCGGCGGCGTAGATCGGGACGGTTGGGTGGGCGCGGGAGAGGGCCTCCACCCCTTCGGGTGCGGCGACGAGGCAGAGGAACTGGACCTTCTTCCCGCCCCTCTTCTTGATGATGTCCACGGCGGCGACCGCGCTCCCGCCGGTGGCGAGCATCGGGTCGACGAGGATCACCTGCGCCTCCGGTAGCTCGGGGGGAAGCTTGGCGTAGTACTCGACCGGCTGCAGGGTCTTGGGATCGCGGTAGATCCCGATGTGTCCGATCTTGGCGGTGGGGACGAGGTCGAGGACGCCGCGAAGCATCCCCGTCCCCGCACGCAGGATGGGGACGAGGACAACCGGGACGTCGAGGACCTTCCCCACTGTGCGTTCAAACGGGGTCACCACCTCCACCTCTCGCACGGGGTAGTTCCGCGTGATCTCGTAGACCATGAACGCGGTCAGCTCTTCGAGCAAGAGGCGGAAGTTGTGGTTGTTCGTCTCCACGTCGCGCATGCGGGTCAGCTTGTTCTGGATAAGGGGGTGGTCGAGGATGTGCAGGTTCGCCATCGGTCCTCCCAAGCTCGAAGTCGAAATCGCCGGAAGATACTCGATCCTGCACGCTCCGGCAAGTTCGGGGCCGTTCTTTTTCATCGATCCGGGGCGGGGCGTCCCTCGTGAAAGAAGAGGACGAGGATCCCGGCGAGGAGGGGAAGGCACGCCACGCCGGTCATGACCGGGACGAGCCCGTGCAGGTCGGCGAACCGGCCGATCGGGGCGAGGGCGAGCCCGCCGACTCCCCAGGCGAGGCCCATCATCAGGCCGGAGGCGAGGCCGGTCTGGCCGGGGAGGCACTCCTGAGCGGCGACGGTCCCCACGGGGTTAGAGGAGAAGACGAACAGGCCCGCGGCGGCAAGGAAGGGGAAGAGGAGGACGCTCGGGCCGTACAGGACGAGGAGGAAGCACGGGGCGGCGAGGACGGCGGCCCCGAAGAGGACGGCCTTGCGGCCGAAGCGGTCGGAGAGGCTCCCTCCGAGGAACTCGCCGAGCGCTCCTCCCACCAAGAAGAC
>CAYHEK010000054.1:0-10375 GCA_964355545.1 uncultured Thermotogae bacterium
GCGGGGAAGGCTCGCATCCCCACTCGAGTGGACCTGCGGCCGTGGTGCTCGCCGGTCGAAGACCAGGGCGAGCTCGGCTCGTGCACGGCCCACGCGGCCGTCGGGATCGTGGAGTACTTCGAAAGGAAGGCCTTTGGGAAGCACCTCGACGCCTCCCGGCTCTTCCTGTACAAGGTGACGCGGAACCTCCTCCACTGGACACAAGACACCGGCGCCTTCCTCCGCACCACGATGGGCGCCCTCGTCCTCTTCGGCCTCCCGCCTGAAGAGCACTGGCCCTATGTCCCACGTGACTTCGACAAGGAGCCGCCCGCGTTCTGCTACGCCTTCGCCCAGAACTACCAGGCGATCCGCTACGTGCGCCTCGACCCGCCGGGGACGACGGAGGAGGCGCTCCTTCCTCGGATCAAGTCCCACCTCGCCCGCGGCCTCCCGGCGATGTTCGGATTCACGGTCTACCAGTCGATCGACCAGGCGCAAGCGACAGGCAAGATCCCCTTCCCGACCCGCGGGGAGAGGATCCTCGGCGGCCACGCCGTGGCGGCCGTGGGCTACGACGACGACCTAACGATCGAGAATACGAGCGAAGAGGCTCCCTCAACCCAAGGCGCCCTCCTCGTCCGCAACTCCTGGGGAACCGGTTGGGGAGACGAGGGGTACGGCTTTCTCCCCTACGACTACGTCCTGAAAGGACAGGCCGTCGACTGGTGGGCGCTCCTCAAGAGCGAGTGGATCGACACGGAGGCGTTCACCGGTTAGCTCGCGCAAAGAGCGGCCTCCGGTTGTCCGGTACTGAGCGCCGGTTACAATTCCCTTTCCCAGGGGCTCCTGCCTTTGGCGCGAAAGGAGGGGGGACGGGTGTGCGGGATCTTCGGGATCGTGACCGAGCGTGACCAGATCTTGGGAGACCTCCTCCTTGAGGCCGGACGACGCCTCGCCTACCGCGGTTACGACTCGATCGGCTGCGCCACGATCCACGGATCCGGCCGGATCGACCTGCGCAAGGACGTGGGGAAGATCGACGAGGTGAACGGCCGCCTCCGCTTCGGCGAGATGCGCGGCCGGCGGGGGATCGTCCAGCTCCGCTGGGCGACGTTCGGCTCACCGTCGCAACCCAACGCCCAGCCGCACCTCGACTCCGACGGCGACCTCGTCGGCGCGCACAACGGGAACATCGTGAATAACGTCTCCCTGCGCGAGGAGTTCATCGCCGAAGGGATGACCGTCCGCGGCACGAACGACGGCGAAAGCTGCGTCCACGCCGTCGAACGCTACGTCAACCAGGGCCACGCCCTCGTGGAGGCGATCCGCCGCGCGGCGCACGATCTCCAGGGCGACTACGCCTTCGTCATCGCGAGCCGCGACGAACGCGGGGAGGACGGCCGCGCGCCGATCCACGCGATCAAGAAGGGCTCTGGCCTCGTCGTCGGGCTCGCCGACGGTACCACCTGCGTCTCCTCCGACCTCCCCTCGATCCTCCCCCTCACGAACACGATCCTGCGCGTCTACGACGGGGAGATGGTGACCCTGTGGCCGGACCGGGTGGAGCTGCGTCGCGTCGCGACCGGCGAGGTGATCGAACGCGAGCCGGAGGTCTTCACCGAAGGGATGGAGGCGGCGAAAAAGGGTGGGTACCGCCACTTCATGCTGAAGGAGATCCACGAGGAGCCGCGGGCCGCCGCCGAACTCATCCACTGGCTCGCCGCGTCGCCCCACGTCGCGCCCTTCCTCGAGGACCTGCAAGGCGCAGAGCGCCTCTACTTCGTCGGCTGCGGGACGAGCTACCACGCCTGCCTCGTCGGCGCGGCGTACTTCAACCGGCTCGCCGGGATCCCCGCCGTCCCGATCCTTGCCCCCCAGTTCCGCGAGACCCTGGCCCACACCCTGACCGCGGACGACGCGGTCGTCTTCGTCAGCCAGAGCGGGGAGACGAAGGACGTCCTGAACGCCCTGAACGCCGCTCGCCCGACCGGGGCAAGGCTCCTCGGCGTCCTGAACGTCCTCGGCTCGACCCTCATGCACTCAAGCGACCACTACCTTCCCCTCGCCTGCGGGTACGAGATCAGCGTCCCGGCGACGAAGACCTTCACGAATCAGACCCTCCTCTTCCTCTACCTCGCCGACCGGATCCGGACACACGGGGAGCGGATCGATTGGACACGCATCCCGGACTTGATCGCGAAGACTCTTGAGTCGACGGACGAAGGGGTCCGTCGGGTCGCCTCACTCCTCAACCCGATGCACGAGATGTACTACCTCGGCTACGGCCTCACCCTCGGCGTGGCGATGGAGGGGGCGCTCAAGCTCAAAGAGATCACCTACGCCCACTGCGAGGGGATCCTCTCCTCCGAGTTCAAGCACGGCCCCCTCTCCTCGGTCTACGACGGGTACCCCGTCCTCTTCGTCACCGCTCCTGACGACGCGGCGATGATGGTGAACCACGTGAACGAGGTGACCTGCCGCGGTGGCCGGGCGATCGCGGTCGCGGCCGAGGATGAACTCTTGCGCAAGAACGTCGACGACTACCTCGTCCTCCCCTCGGCCGGGCAAGAGGTCACGGCCCTCCTCTCGGCCCTCCCGCTTCAGCTTGTGAGCTACTACATGAGCGTCGCGCGCGGGATCGACCCCGACTTCCCGCGCAACCTGAGCAAGACCCTCACCGTCGATTAGGGGGTCCAGCCGCCCTGTCGAGCGGGCGGAGTGAAGCGATGAAGAAGAGCGATCTCCCGATCGATCGAACGCCCTTTCCGCAGGAGCGGCCGGCGCGGTCGTCGTTCGAGTCCTCCCTCGAGGTCGTCGCCGTGATCGGCCTCCTCGCCGGCGCCGTCTTCGTCGGACAGGCGTGGTCCACCCTTCCCGATCGGATTCCGACGAAGTTCAGCGCCTCGGGAACCCCGACCGACTGGGGCGGGAAGTGGACCCTCCTCCTCTTTCCCGGCGTGAGCCTCTTCCTCTACCTCCTTCTCTCCCTCGTGCGCCGTTTGCCTCTTCGGTTCTATAACATCCCCTGGCGGATCACGCTCGAGAACGCCGCTCGCCAATACCGTCTTGCCCGCACCTTCCTTACGGTCCTCAAGGCTGAGCTCGTCTGGCTCTTCGCCTTCGTCGAGTGGATGATGGTCCGCGCCGCGCAGGGGGCTTCGCCACGCTTCGAGTTCGTCCTCTTTCTGATCGCCCTCGGCGTCATCCTCTCGACCGTCGGGATCTACTTCCGCCAGTCGTACCTCGCGCGCTAGCCCCGGCGCCGCTTGGGCGAGAGGGCGAGTGTGATGAGCGAGATCCCCGCCGCAGACAGGGTGATCGACGCCCCGATCGGAAGGTCGGCGGCAAGGGAGAGGAGCATCCCGGCCAGGGAAGAAACGGCGCCCAAGAGCGGTGCGACGAGGAGGACCTTCTTGATGTCGTGGAGGAGGGAGAAGGCCGCCGAGGCCGGCAGGATGAGCATTGTGTACACGAGCAGCCCTCCAGCGACCTTGAGGGTGACGGCCACGGTGATCGCAGTCAGGAAGAGGATGAGGTAGGTCATCGCGCGGGCGTTGATCCCCGAGGCGGCGGCGAGGCGTCGGTCGAGGAGGAGGACGAGCATCTCCTTCCCAAACGCGAAGAGAACGACGAGAACGCCGCCCGTCACCGCGGCGAGGCGGAGGACATCGCTGCTCGTGATCCCAAGGACGCTCCCCCAGAGGAGGGAGAGCGCTCCACTCCCGACCGCCCCACTCGGGGCGAGGTGGACGAAGATGAGGCCCAGAGCCATGAACAGCGGGAAGACCCCACCAAGGACGGTGTCCGGGTTGAACCGGGAGGCCTCGGTCAGAGGGCCGAGGACGGCCGCCGCGAGGACGGCGGCGGCGATCGCCATCGTGAGCGGATCGAGGAAGGAGACGAGGAGGCCGAGGGCTGCCCCGGCGAAGGCGGCGTGCGACATGGCGAACCCGAGGGACGAGAGCCGAAGCCGGACGACGAACACCCCCATCGCCCCGCAGAGGAGGCCCGTGAGGAGACTCCCGGCGAGGGTCGGGGCGAGGAGGCTCATCGGGATCCCGAACACGTCACCGCCTCCCTATCCCGCCCTCGGCGCGTCCGCGGGCGGCGATCCGCCCCCCCTCTAGCCTCAGGCCCCAGTCCGCCGCGAGGAGGGGGCTCTGCTCGTGGCTGACGACGAGCGTCGTCAGGCCGCGCTCGCGGTGGAGCCGGAGGATGAGCCGCGCGACCTCCTCCTTCGCCTCTGGGTCGAGGTTCGCCGTCGGCTCGTCGAGAAGGAGGAGCTCCGGATCTCGCGCGAGGACGTGCGCAAGGAGGACCTTCCGCTGCTGGCCGCCCGAGAGGCGCCCGATCGGACGGCGAGCGATCTCCCCGACGCCGATCGCGTCGATCGCCTCGCGCGCTACGGCGCGGTCCGCCTTGCGCGGCAGACGAAGGGGCCCCATCCGGCCGAAGCGACCCATGAGCACGACATCCTCGGCGAGGAACGGCGTGTCGGAAGGGAAGAAGAGGTCTTGTGGAAGGTAGCCGATCCGCTGCCGCAGGCGGTGGCTCCCGGGCCACATCGCGTTCCCCAGCACGCGGACGGTACCCCGGGTCGCCGGGAGAAGGCCGTCGATGACCTCGAGGAGCGTCGTCTTGCCGGCGCCGTTTGGCCCGACGATCGCCACGTGCTCCCCCCGCCTCACCTCCAGGCTGACCTCGTGCAGGGCAGGGGCCCTCTCCCCCTCGTAGACGGTGGAGACCCCCTCTAGGATGACGGTCCGATCTTCCACGTGAAGAGCTCCACGATCGGGGCGGATCTCGCCCTCTCGCTTGTCGCCCGCCCATCCCCCGCGCGGAACGCTGCTTCTGCCTCCGGCCGGAGGGTGATGGTCACGGTGCGCCCTCCCGCCGTGACGAAGCGGGCGCGGGGGCGCCCGCCGGGAACGACGCGCAGGTTCCCCTTACCGGTGGTGCACCCGCTCCCGATCTGGATTCCGTCGGTGAGGCAGGAGACCGGGGGGACGGTCCCGGTCTCCGACTCCGCCTCGATCCCGAAGTAGCCTGGGCTTCCCAGGAGGTCAAGCGCCAGGAGCCCCATCCGGATCCCCGCGACGAGGAACGGCCCCAAGTGGCCATGCAGCTCTGTCCCGCGCTCGATGAGAGTGGCAAGGTCCACCCGCCTCGGACCGATCGCCCTCTTCTCCACGCCGCGCTCTACTCCACCGGTACGAGGGCGGAGAAGAGGGCCTCCGCGTTCGCCTCGAACAGGTCGAGGACCGTCGCCGTGCGCGGGAGCGCCCCGGGGAAGTTCGAGAGGACGACGTGGACCGCCCCCACCGCCTGGGCAAGCTTCGCCCCGAAGGTGATCCCGCTCTGCAGGTTGTCGACGACAAGCTTCACCTGAGCGCTTTGCCCCACCTGGGCGAGGTCGGCGAGATCGCGCAGGGAGAGGCCTTCTGGCATGCCGTACGTCTCGACGACGGAGAACCCAAGCCAGGTCACGAACGACTCCTGCCAGGCCATGACGACGACGGGAGTCCCCGCCACACGCATCTCACGAGCACGCGCCGCGAGACGCCCTTGGACCTCCACGAGTCGCGCCCGGTAGAGCTCGGCGTTAAGAGAGAAGGTTCCTGCGAGGTCCGGCAGGAGGCCGGCGAGGGCGGCGCGGACCGCCTCGAGCTGGTTCGCCGCGGCGGGCGGGGTGCTCCACGAGCCGGAAATGGCAATAAGGGCACCCCCTCCCACGGAGGCCCGCAGCGTCTCCATCCAAGGCTCGAAGCCTGAGTACAGGATGAGAGCCGCTCGCTGGACGGCGACGACGTCGCTCGGGGCGAGGTCGTAGTGTGCGGGGCAGAACCCTGACGGGATGATTGTTTCCACTTCGATCGCGTCTCCCCCTACTGCGCGGGCCAGCTCGCCGAGCACCGCGTGCGTCGCCACGACGAGCGGCTTCGCGCAGACGCTCAACCCCATGACGACGAGCATGAGAAAAACGACCAGGACGACCCTCCTCTTCATCTGGCGCTCCTTTCCTGTCTTTCCGCTCAGAGCAGCCGCTTCCCCGTCGACGTCGCGGCGAGCTCCCCGTGCTTGACGCCCTTCAGACTGATGAGGGCATCCGCCAACTTCTGCACCCGTTCTGCCTTTCCTCTCACCGCGACGAACTCGAGACAGTTGTCGTGGTCGAGGTGAACGTGGGTCGTCGAGATCACCTGTAGGAGCGCGTGGTGCTGGACCTCGGTCAGGCGCTCGGACAGGCCCGGGTGCGTGTGCTCATAGAGGAGCGTGATCACCCCCATGACCTCCTCGCCCCCTTCCCACTCCTGGCGGACGAGCTGGGCGCGGATGGCGTCGCGGATCGCCTCGGAGCGGTTCGCGTAGCCGCGCTTCCGAACCAGGCGGTCAAAGGCCGCAATGAGTTCCTCATCCATCGATACGCTGAACCGAACGACCTCGCCCACGGTAACACTCCTACAAGATTCGTAACACGGCGAGTCTACCGCGGCCACGGGGGTGCCGCAACTCCGTGGGACCCCGGTCGGCCGCTCGACCCTGCGGGCTCCCCTCCTCCTTCCGCAGAATCCGGTCACTCCTTCACAATCTCGAAGAGCGAGAGGCGGCTCCCCCGCACCCCTCTCCCCCAGAGCCCACTTGGTGGAGGCCGTTCCCTCCTTGATGGCCGTTGCCCCGCGACGAGCCGGCCTCTACGGTTTCCCTTTTTAAGGGAGGAAGACGCCATGAAGCGCGACGAGTTCCGGGGGATGGGAACGTTCACCGCGATCTGGGCCGGTCAGATGCTCTCCCTGCTTGGGACCGGGATGGCCCAGTTCGCCCTCACGATCTGGGCGTGGCAGATCACCGGCCAGGCGACCGCCCTCGCCCTCGTCGGGTTCTGCGCCTTCGGGCCGATCGTGTTCGTGAGCCCGCTCGCCGGAGCGATCGTCGACCGCTCCAACCGAAAGCTCCTCATGATCCTCTCCGACGCCGCCGCAGGTCTCGGGACCCTGACCGTCCTCGTCCTCTTCCTCCTCGGCAGGCTCGAGATCTGGCACCTCTACGTCACCTCAACCTTCACCGGGACGTTCGGCGCGTTCCAGTTCCCGGCTTACTCCTCGACGATCAGCGTCCTCGTCGACAAGTCGCAGTACGCGCGGGCGAGCGGGATGATGTCCCTTGCCGGATCAGCCTCGGGGGTCGTCGCGCCGATCGCCGCGGGAGTTCTCCTCGGCCCGATCGGGATCGCCGGGATCATGGGGATCGACCTCGCGACCATGCTCGCCGCGATCGCGATCCTCCTCGTCGTCAAGCTCCCCCAGCCCGCCCCGTCGGCAGCGGGTCAGGCAGGGAGAGGAGGCCTCTTCCGCGAGGCGGGGTACGGGTTTCGCTACATCTTCGCTCGCCGCGGCCTGCTCGCGCTGCTTGTTGTCTTCTTTTCCTTCAACGTGACGGCGACCTTCGGGTTCACCGTCCTTTCTCCGATGATCCTCGCCCGGACGGGGAACAACGAGATCATCTTGGGAAGCATCCGCTCGGCCGGGGGGATCGGAGGGGTCGTGGGCGGCGTCCTCTTGAGCCTGTGGGGCGGGCCGAAGCCGCGCGTGCACGGCGTCCTCGTCGGTTGTGCCCTCGGCGGCCTCATCGGGCAGGTGGCCCTCGGGCTCGGCCGGTCCCTTCCCATCTGGATTGCAACCTCGTTCCTCGGGACGCTCGCCTTCCCGACGGTCAACGCCTCGAGCCAGACGATCTGGCAGTCGAAGGTCTCCCCCGACCTCCAGGGCCGTGTCTTCTCCGTGCGCCTGATGATCGCCCAGCTCGGCGCGCCGCTCTCCATGCTCCTCGCCGGACCTCTCGCCGACCGCGTCTTCGAGCCGGCGCTGCGCGAGGGAGGGGCGCTCACCGGCGTCTTCGGCCCCCTCGTCGGGACCGGCCCAGGAGCCGGGATGGCCCTCATGCTCGTCCTCGGCGGGTTGCTCGCGATGCTCGCCGCCCTCGCCGGCTACCTCTACCGGCCGCTGCGCACGGTCGAGGCGACGATCCCCGACCACGACGCGGCCGTTCAACCGGCCGCCCGCGAGGCGTGACCCACCCGCAAGCGGTTGACTCCTAAGGCAACGGAATCAAGGGCGGGATGATAATGTACAGAAGCCATGAACGGTAGCGCTGCGGTTCTGTGTGCCCGGTTCGGTGCGATAGGTCGAGGTCCTCGTTCATCCCAAAGGATGTGTGCGCACCAAGGGCTCCAAACCACGCGGCATCCAAGAGCACGCTGGTCACGGGCACGCTGTAGGAACTCGCCAAACTCTTGATCTGATCCCATTTCTCTGCGTCCTCGATGATCAACTCGGCGGCCCGCAGAATCGAGCTCGTCCATTCGCTCCCCGTGTCTTCAGGGTTGTAGTCCGCGACTCCATCCACGCTGTCCCAGTCTGGTTTCGCTCCTTCGTCGGCCGCACAGGCGGTTTGGATGACGCGGACGTTGGAAAGGGTGTTGAGGTCATCCATGAAGCTTCCGCTCTCACACGACCCGAGGAGGAAGTTGAACAGAGTGCTTGAGTGCTCGTTCATCTTGTCGCGGAACTGCTGGGCAGTGAACCACTGGCCGCCCAAGCTGACCCCGTCCACGCCACCGTGAGCAATGATGTAGATAGTGATGGGATTCAGCTTCTTCTCCACCATGCTGTCAATTTCGTCCAGGACATTCGCCGCCTGGCTCATCACCAGACCTTCAACCTCGGAGAAGCCTGTCTTATAGGCGTTGAAGAAGCTAACGCCGTTCAAGTACGTTGCATTGGCGTCGTCGAACAGATTCTCATCGGACATGAGCCCTTGGACAACGATGAACCCCTCACGCTGCGTCCGGAAGAGCACCTCGAAATCAAACATCATCTGGGCCCCTGTCACTGGGCCAAGCGATGTATTCCCAGCGACGATCCACTGCTCGGCCGGGGTAGGATCGGTGAATTGACTTGGGGTCTCTCCGTTGATCTTCGGCCACCACCGCGCTTCCACAACCTGGTAGCCCCCGGACTTGCCGACGAGGATGTAGTTGACCGGGTGCTCGTAGTAGGTCCCAGGCGCCAGGTCGAGGAAGAAGAAGAACGACTCCTCTCCGACCGTCACCCTTTTCGGGAGGACCCTCCCTTGGGGAGTCGCACCCTGCGGTGCATCCTCTTCAATGACGCTCCCGGCTGGGATCGATCCGCCCATCCGCAGACACAGGAACGTTGCGCCGGGAGGAACGGCGTCTGGCAGCACCTCGTTCTCAACGACATCGATTGCGGCTGACATGTCAACCCCTGGGGGCTGAAAGAGGTCGCATGCAGCGACTCCGAGGATCACAAAAGCTAACGCGACCAGCCCAAAACTCTTTCGCTTGCACACTCTCCTCACCTCCCTTGATAGCACGATAGCACGAGGCCGCAACCTGTTACAATCTGGCTATCTCTGCTCAAGCCGGCGGCCGCCGAGGCCGCGCGGCTAAGAACCAACCACGAGGAACCAACTACCCGCCGTCACACTGAAAGATCCACACTACCTCCCTGGGCGGTGACTTCTCCGCCGCCGCCCAGTAGAATGGCCGTCAACGGCTACGCAGAGACGTGGAGGTGAGAGTCCGTGATGAAACGCGTGGTGATTGTCGTGGTCCTTTCTGTCCTCGCGGCAGCGACTTGTCTCGGGGCGCCGTTTGAGTTCTACCGCGCCGGGTGGAGCGTTGCCCTGTTCCAGAACGGCACGACGGAGACGTTCGCCGGACTGTCGGTGAAGTTCTCAAGCAGCGTCACTCTCATCCAGGCGCTTGGGATCGGGATCAACTTAACGATGACGTCCGACGAGGAAGGCGTTTTGCTGTTCGAGGGGACGATTCCTCCCTTCACAATGTGGGAGATCGATTGGCCGCTCGACGGCCCGGCAGTCACGGATGCCGCGTGGATTCGGGCGGACGGAAGCCAAGTCCCGATCAATACGCACGCGCCAGTGGCCCGGATGCAGATCTCCTTGCCGCCGCCGTTGTCGCCCCATTGCCCCAAGGAGAATCTGATCCCGTTTTTCCCCATCAACGGAACCTTCACCGCGCTCGGATCGTCCGACCCCGACGGGGCCCCGCTCGCACGGTACCAGTGGATGTGGAGCGACGGAGCCTGTGCCGAAGGCTATGAAGTGGAGCGCCGATTCGACGCCCCCGGTCGCTACGTCGTGTCCCTCACCGTGTGGGACGTACAGGGGTACTCCGACACCATTTCGAGGACCTTCGTGATCCCGCGACAGCTCTGCTCCCAGTGTTGTGGCAGCGGCTGATGCGCCGCCGCTCCACGAGCCGTCACCCATTGGGCAACAGGAAGCACCGGGATTGCGGTGCGCGTCCTCGAACCTAAACCGTCACGGCAAGATCAGACCCCGCGCCCCC
>CAYHEK010000055.1:0-10301 GCA_964355545.1 uncultured Thermotogae bacterium
GGGAGCTCGAAGTGTTCGATGCGATGGCGCAGGGCCTCCGACGATCCGACCGTCTCGTGGGCTTGCAGGACCTGGTTGATCGCGCGATCGCCGATCGCGTGCACGACCGTCTGCAGGCCGGCCTCCTCGGCGCGCTCAAGGACAAGGGCGAGCTCCGCGTCCGAGTAGTGGAGGGTTCCGTTCTCGCCTGTATCCTCGTACGGCCTCCCCACCGCGGCGTTCCCCGCGCCGATCGAGCCGTCGGCGAAGACCTTCAGCCCACCGAGGCGGAGCCACTCGTCGCCGAAGCCGCTTCGGACCTTGAGGATCTCCAAGGCCTCCAGGCAAGGGACCTCCGGGCAGAGGGTCACGCGCAGGTCGATCCGCCCGTGCTCGCGCAGGAAGAGAGCGATCTGGTCCGGACGGACCATGGTGTGGACCGAGGTGACCCCCAGCCGGTGCGCGAGGGCGGCCGTCGCACGGAGGGCCTGCACCAAGGTCTCCTCGTCCGGTTCGCTCGTCCGCAGGAGGGAGAGGGCGGCCTCCTCCCGCAGGTGCCCGCGAGACGGATCGACCTCGCTTTGGTCGACCCGCGCCGGGATGCGCTTCAGGGCGTGGGTGTTCGCGGTGAGGAGGTGGCCGTCGACGCGCACCGCGACGAGGGGGTTCCTTGGTGCGACCGCGTCGAGTTCCTCGCGCTCCAGGTAGTGACGCTCTTTCCATTCGCTCTCGTCCCAGCCGCGGCCGACGACCCACTCTCCCTCTCCCCGCGCCCGCGCGGCCTCGGCGAGCCGGGCGAGGGTCTCGGCGCGGCCGAGTCCGGAGAGGTCGATCTCCCAGCCGATCTCCTGGAGGCCGGTCCCCGGGAGGAGGTGGGTATGCGCGTCGATGAACCCCGGAAGGACCGCCCGGCCGGCGAGGTCGATCGTCACGGTCGACTCCGCGACGAGGCGCTCCACCTCCTCTCCGCGGCCCAAGGCGACGATCCGTCCGTTCGCGATCGCAAGCGACTCGGCCCACGGAGCCGTGGGGAAGGCTCCTCCTTTCAAGACGGTCTCCGCGATCATCTCCTGGGATTCTAGTGCCGCGCCTTGAGAAGGGCAACGCGGTCTCACTTGGCAGGGAGGGAGCGAGGCGCTACTGTAGCAGCGGTATGGCCGTGCGCACAGGTGGAGGAGGGGAACCGTTCCTTGGGCTCAATCGGCGGAGGCGCGGGGGCGTCCCGGACTCCTTGCGGGTTCTTGCTGGCGGGCTCACCGTTCTCGTCCTCTCCTTAGGGATCGGTCTCTTTCCTTGCCGGGGGACCTCCCTCCCCTGGCGCGCGGGGGACCCGCGCGCCGCCGGGATGGGGGAGGCGTACACTCCCCTCGCCCAGGGGCCTCTCGCCCCGCTGTGGAATCCCGCCGGGATCATCACCTCGCCCGGCCTCCACGGCGCCCTTGCCGCCTCCTTCCTACCTGGCGGAGAGGGGGCGTTCCTCTTTGGCGGGTCAGTCGTCGGGGAGGGAGGACCGGCGGTCGCTTGGGACGTGGTACAAGGTGAGGAGGGAAGGGCGATCCTGGGGGTCCTCGCCTTCTTGCTCCGGCCGGGGACCTTCCTCGGCGGAGGCCTCACCTACGCCTTCGACCTCGAGCCGGCCGGCCTCTCGGCGAACGTGGGATTCCTTACGAGCTCTGAGGCGGGAGCCTTCGGGGTGAGCCTCGCCGGCCTGGGGGGAGGGCTCTTCGGCGCGGGCCCTCCGCTCTCGCTCCTTCTGGGCGCGTCGTTGCGCGCCCTTCCTTCGGTCACGCTCTGTCTCGACCTTCACCTCTCCAGTGAGGGGACAGAGATCTCTCTCGGCGGGGCGGCGAGCGTGTGGCAGGTCACCCTGCGCTGGGGAACCTCGGTGGGCCTCGATGGCGGACTGAAGCGAGCGGGGTTCGGGTGCGGCCTCTCCCTCCTTGGCCAGCAGGTCGACGTCGCGCTCCTCCTTTCCGGGAAGGACCTCGACCTCTTCCTCGCCCTGGGCATTGAGACCCACATTCCGGCTTGGTGGTGACTACTCCTCGATCTCCAGGCCCGCCGTGCTTGCACCCGGGAACCCGGTGATCTTCGTGCCGGTGGGGGTCCCCGTCTCGGGGTCGATCTGGACGATCTCATGCTCTCCAGCGTCCACGACCCATAGGTACCCCGCGTACCAGTCGATCCCTGTGACGAGGAAGATCGGGACGTAGAGAGGGTCCCCCACGATCTCAAGCTGCGTGCCCGACATGAGGTCGTAGCCGGGGATGATCTTCATCTTGAACAAGAGGTGGTTGTCCCCCTCGAGGTACCACAGGTGACCGGAGGCGTTCACTTGAGGCGTCCAGTCGAGTCCGTGCGGGGTCCGCAGGAAGGGGATGTTCTTCACTTGGGGGAAGGAGCTGAAGTAGTTGACCCCGAACGACTCCAAGATCTGGCAGTTCGCCGGGTTGAGGGCGTAGAGCTTGCGGCTCGTCCCATCGACGCACCAAATTCGGTTCGGTTCATCCGCGGCGTAGGTCAATTCCCGCGGTGACTGGGCGGGGGCGCTGTACTCCCGGTTTGTGTCCCCATCCTGTGGGTCGATCCGGTAGATCTTCTGGATCCCTTGACCCTGACAGGCCACGAAGAGCCACAACTTGCCGTCGGCCTCGGCGAGCGTGACCCCTTGGGGCTGGGGTGCGGGGGAGTCGAAGGAGAAGAGGACGTTCCCCTCCATGTCCAGCTTATAGATCCTCGCGAGGGTTGAGTCCGTGATCCAGACCGCGGGATGAACGACGATCGTCGCTGTCTTCGTGGAGGTCGAGCCGTCCTCGGCGCGGACGGAGAGAGAGAGGGTGAAGGTCCCCGCGTGCTGGTAGGTGTAGGTCCCAGTTGGCTCATACGATTCATCCTCGGTCCCGAACGACCAGTGGTAGGTGCTGATCCCACCCGGCCCGGTGGAGCCGGTCCCGTCGAAGGTGACAGTGAGGGGGACGACCCCCGTGGAGGGCGTGGCGTGGATCTTCGCCTGCGGCCCACCGGGGAAGAAACACCCTGCGAGGGCCCCTCCGAGCGCAAGGACCAAGATCCCCACGAAGAACAAACGGATTCCCCTTGGCGTCTTCATGATCTCTCACCCCTTCTTGGCGACTCGCTTCATTGTAGTCCTGTCCGCAAGGGGGGACAAAACTGCGCCCGCTCGTTTCTTCTCCGCCCTCGACGCAACCTGTGGGCGCTCTTCTTGTCCTCGTGTGGGCGCCTCAGGGAGGAGTGGCTTGGCCCGTGCGTGGTTCGGGAGATACCGGCTGCTTTTTCCAGGTTTCTTCCATGAGAATTTCTGGTTCTTGGCATGGAATGGCACGGCCAACTTGGTATGCTATCAATCAACACCGGTTCAGTGAAAAATAAGCAGGAAGACGCTGAAACTACTTCGCGGATGAGGGGGTGAAGCACATGGCGAAGAAGGAGATCCTAGACAAGCTCTCCATCTACATTCCGCAGAAAAAGATGGAGGAGAAACCAGTCGAGCGCTTGATCCGGCTCTCCGAGAAGCGCGATCGATCGATCAACTACCTCGTCGTCGACGCGATCCTTCAGTACCTGGAAAAAGAAGAGAAGAAGTAAACACGAAGGAACGACCTGCCGCGGTGGATTTCGTGTTCCCCGGCAGGTCTTTTTGTTCTCGCAAGCTCGAGAGACGAGGCGGGGAAAAGGCGAGCGGCGGAAGACGCCGGAGGGCACAGCGCTTCCGCCGCGTTCTCAAGGAGGTAAAGACCCTCGGAAGCTTCCCCCCTTGCTCGGGTCCTTCCTCCTTCCTTCACCACCCGGAGCGCGCCCCGCGCGCCGGAATGTAACCTCGGTTACATCCTCTATGAAATCCCTTCTCGTAGCGGAGCACAATCCCCTCGCGCACCCCTAGAGAGAACACCGGACACCTGGAGAGGCCGCGCGTGTCCGTCCGCGCGATCCGGTCAGCGGGAAGCGCCCTCGCCGGCGAGCCTCCCCGTGACGAACGCCCACAGGAAGTTCGTCCCGCCGATCGGGCCGAAGGCGTCGAGGATCTCCCCACACAGGTAAGAGCGCGGGGCCATCCGGCTCTCGAGGGTGCGAGAATCGACCTCGGCGAGGGGGACTCCGCCGCCCGTGACCTCGGCCTCGCTGAAGCCCCCGCACCGGCGCCACGGCAGGGGGTAGTCGGCGAGAGAAGAAAGGAGGCGGCGGCGCTCGTCGCGCCTCAGGGTCGCCATCCGCGCGGAGAGGAGGCCGAGCTCCTCAAGGAGAAGGTCGACGAGACGATCTGGGAGGGCCTCTTTCAGGAGCCCGCGCACCGTCCTCTTCCCCAGGCCTGACAGGATTTGCTCCCAGTCTTCCTTGGTTTTCTCTCCCCACGAGACGGTGATTGGTGGGTGTTCGCCTGCGAGCGCGGCCCGGGCGGCGTGGTGGGCGAGGTTCAGGACGACCGGCCCGCTGTAGCCCCTGTGGGTGAAGAGGAAGTCCCCGCTTGAGGAGGCGGCCCCCTTTCCCGTCCCCAGGCGTAGGGTGACCGGAAGGGAGAGCCCGGCTAGGCGGTGATGGGCGGGGCTTCCTCCGCGCAACGAGACGAGGGCGGGATACGGCTCGATGACGTGATGGCCGAGGCGCCGCGCGATCTCGAGGCCCGCCCCGTCGCTCCCGGTCTTCGGGTAGGAGAGGCCGCCGGTCGCCAGGACGGCCCGCTCCGCGACGATCGACTCCCCGCGGTCCAGGACGACCCGCCTCCTCTCCTTCGGGGCGAGGTCGACCACGCTCGTCCCGGTGCGCACGAAGGCACCCGCCCTCTTCGCCGCCGCGAGGAGCCGATCCCGGACCTCCTTTCCTCCTCCGGTTGCGGGATAGACCTTTCCTGCCTTTTTGTCCTCCACGAGGCGCAGCCCCACGGGTCCTTCCAGGAAGGCCCGCACCTCAGGGAGCGGAAAGGAGAGGAGGATCTTCTTCAAGGTGTGGGGGGAGGAATCGGTCGTGTACGAGGAGGGATCGACCGAGCGAGGGAGAACGTTGCACCGCCCTCCGCCGGATAGGAGGATCTTCTCGCCAGGAGGCGTCTTTCGATCAAGGAGGAGGACGCGACGACCGCTCCGCGCGGCGTAGTAGGCGGCGGTCATCCCGGCCGGCCCGGCCCCGACGATGACGACGTCGTACCCCGCCTTGTTCATGGGAGGAGCTTAACCCGCTTCCTCTGGCCGCGCGAGCCTCTCCGAGGGCTCTCGTTGAACGTCGCGTCGATCTAGAGGGCCTCGATCGCGTCGAGGTCGAGGTGCTCTCTGGCGAGCCGGGCAAGGAGTTCGACCTTCCCGGAGTCGGCCGGGGTGAGGAGCGGCTCTAGGTTCACCACCTGGATCGCCGTCGAGTAGGTGTCGTCCGGGACGAGGAGGATCGGGATCCCCTGGTCGTTCGCCTTGGCCGTCACGTTCGCGGAGGGGACGATGTTGTGCGTGAGGACGATGCAGGAGGTCCCTCCCGCCTCGAGGGCGGCGAGGACGAGGTCGCTCCGATCCCCGCTCGTTAGGACAAGCTTGTCCGGCTTCTGGAACGCCGGCTTGGTCACGACCGCGCTCACGGACATCGCGCCGACAAGGACGGTGCGGATCGTGCGGTCGAGCCCGCTCTCTCCGGCGATGACCCGCGCGAAGAGCTTCTCCGCCACATACCCCGCGGAGAGGGTGGTGAGTTCCCCTTCGTAAGGGAGGATCCCCAGGACTTTGATTCCCAACTCCTCAATCTCTGAGAGGTGCGAGGCGCGAAAGTCCTGCGGCTTCTTCACCTTGTTGAGGATCACTCCCCCTACGTGTGCCTCGTCCGCCCCCACGAACCGCTCGAGGAAGGCGAGGTCGTCCGCGATCTCGTCCTCCTCTCCCCCCGTGATGAGGAGGACCGAGCTCCCCGTGGCTTGGGAGAGGGTCAGGGGGTCAAGGTATACGGCGGCCCCGTAGGAGAGGTCCTTCCCACACTCGATGAACAAAAGGTCCTTCCCCGTTCCGACCTTCTCCATCATCCGTTTCATCTCGCCGGTGATCGAATCTCGATCGTACATGTAGCGAAGCTTGGAGTGGTCGAACCCGATGCTCATGTTCTCCGGCGCATCCGCAAGATGAAAGAGGTTGGCGAACAGGGCGGCGTCGTAGTCCCACAGGCGCTTCTTTCGGTACAGGAAGCGGTCGCCGAGTGGCTTGATGTACCCGAAGTCCTTCTCGAGTGCCTTGGCGAGGCCGACGAGGACGCTCGTCTTCCCCGCGTTCTTCCGCGTCGATGCGATGATTAGCGGCTTCACTCTAGCTCACCTCCCCCGGATGGCGGAACAGGATCCGGATGTCCACCGCCTTCGTCCCTTCTCCGTGATCGTAGACGACGAGCGGGTTGATCTCGATGTCGGTGATCGCGCGGCACTGGTCGACGAGGTGCCCAAGCTTCCACGCGACGTCCACGATCTGGCCGATGTCCTTCTTCTTCTCGCCCCGCACTCCGAGGAGGAGCGGGTAGGAGCGGATCGAGGCCACGAGGCCCTGCGCCTCCTTGCGCGAGATGGGAGCGGCGCGGAAGGAGACGTCCTTCATCACCTCGACGTAAATCCCGCCGAGCCCGAACATCACGATTGGCCCGAAGGAGGGGTCCTGGCGTGCCCCGAGGATCGTCTCCACCCCTGGCCGAACCATCTCCACCACCTCGACTCCCTGGATGACCGCGTCCGGTTTGTACGCGCGCGCGCTGCGCAGGATCGCCTGGTAGGCGTCGATCACCTCGCCCTCGCTTTCGAGGTCGAGGGCAACCCCGCCGGCGTCGCTCTTGTGCAGGATGTCCTTCGAGACGACCTTCATCACCACCGGGTAGCCGATCTTCTTCGCGGCCGCGACCGCCTCCTCGAGGGTCTGGGCAATGATCGAGCGGGGCATCTCGATCCCCAGGGTCGCGGCGACCCGCTTTGCCTCGTCGGCGCGGAGGAAGCCGCGGCCCTCGCGCGCCGCTCCCTCAAGGACCCTCTCCACGGTCGCGCAGTCGATGGCAAGGTCCTCCGGGTGGTCTTGTGGCTCGCGCCGGTGGCGCGCGGAGTGGTAGAGGGCGCCAAGACAAGAGACGGCCTCGTACACGTCGGAGAAGACCGGGATCCCTTGGCCACGGAGCTCGCGGATCACCGCTTCCACTCTCTCTCCTCCGAACAGGGAGAAGAGGATCGGCTTCTTCGTGGAATAGCGCGTGTAGACCTCCTCGAGGAGCGAAGCGAACTCCTGCGAGTCGAAGAGGGCCGTCTCGCAGTACAGGGCGATCACGGCGTGGATCTCTTCGCGTTTGAGGGCGACGTCGAGCGCGGCCGCGTAATCGCACGCCCGCGCCTGGCCGGTCAGGTCGATCGGGTTCTTCGTCGAGCCGAAGTCCGGCACTGCCCGGGAGAAGACCGCCTTCAGCTCCTCGGGATTGTCGTAGAGGTCGATTCCATACTTCTCGCAGGCGTCGGTCGCGAGGACGCCGATCCCCCCGCCGTTCGTGATGATCACGGTCTCATCCCCTGACGGGAGGACGGAGTCGGCGAGGAAGCGCGCCCAGTCGAAGGCCTCCTGGACACTCTCCGCGCGCAGGACCCCACACTGGCGCATCACGCTGTCGAAGATCTCGTCGGCTCCCGCGAGGGAGCCCGTGTGCGACGCGGCGGCGACGGCCCCGCGCTTCGAGCGGCCTGACTTGATCACGACCACGTGTTTCTTGCGCGTGACCCGTTTCAGGGTCTCCACGAGGCGGTCCCCCTCTTTCACCCCCTCGATGTAGAGGAGGATGACCTTCGTGTGGGGATCGTCCTCCAGGTACTCGAGGAGGTCCGACTCGTCGATGTCCGATTTATTCCCCGTCGAGACGAGGGCCGAGAGGCCTAAGGACTCGGCCGCGGTCTTCCCGATCATGGCGATCCCAAGGGCGCCGCTCTGGGTCACGATCGCGATGTGGCCGGGGAGGATCCCGCCCGGGCCGAACGTGGCGTCGAGCGAGACCGAGGAGGAGTAAACCCCGAAGATGTTCGGCCCGAGGACCCTCATCCCGTGCTCGCGGGCGAACTGGACGATCCTCCTCTCTTCTTCGACGTTTCCCACCTCCGAGAACCCCGAGGTGATGATGACCAGGTGCTTCACCCCGCGGGAGGCGCAGCCCTGGATGGCCTGGAAGACGAGGGCCGCCGGGATCGCGATCACGGCGAGGTCGACCTCGCCCTCCACCGCAGCGAGATCCACAAGGACGTTGTGTCCTAGGATCTCGCCACCCCTGGGGTTGATCGGGTAGACCCGCCCCGCGTAGCCGCCGGCGAGGATATTCTCCACGATCCGGTAGCCGATCTTCGTCCGGTCGTGAGAGGCACCGATCACGGCGACCGACCGTGGCTCAAACAGTAGCTGGATCTCTGTCTTCGTCCCCATGGCGCTATCCAAAGAGGAGCTTGAGCTCGTAGACCCCCGCGTCCCTCCGCTTCTCGATCGCAAAGCCCCCCTGTTCGAACAGGTGGAGCATCGGCTGATTCTCGACCAAGACCTCGGCGGAGAAACCAAGCAGGCCCTCTCTCTTTGCGAGGTACGTCAAGTAGGCGAGGAGCTCCGTCCCCACGCCCCGGTTCTGGTAGTCGTCGCGCACGACGAGGGCGACCTCCGCGGTGTGCGTTCCCTCGTCGATCCCGTACTGTCCGACGCCGATCGCGATCGGCCGTTCTTCCTTCTCCACCACGGCCAGGATGACCGTCTCCTTGGTGTAGTCGATCACGACGAACTCCTGCAGCCGTTCGTGCGGCATGTCCGTCCGCACCGAGATGAAGCGCCGGTAGATCGACTGGTCGGACAGGGAGTAGAAGAACTCCTTAAGCAGGGGTTCGTCGGAGATCTTGACCGGCCGGAGGAGGACCTCGAGCCCCTTCTTCGTCGTGCGGTAGGTCTCGAGAGCCTCGGGGTACTGGCCCCTCTCGCCGGGGATGTACGCCTGATCCTTGTAGATGAGGTGGAGATTCTTTGCCTCGCGCAGAAGCCACGGCCGGAACTTGGGGTGAGCGATCGAGATGAGTTCCATGGCGCGCTCCCGCGTGTTCTTCCCATGGAGATAGGCGATCCCGTACTCGGTCACCACGTAGTGGACGTCCCCGCGGGTGAGGGTGACGCCCGCCCCCTCGGAGAGGGCGGGGACGATCCGCGAGACCTCCGCCGCCTTCGCCGTCGACTCCAGGACGAGGATCGACTTCCCCTCCGGAGCGAGGATCGCCCCGCGCATGAAGTCGGCCTGCCCGCCGATCCCGCTGTAGAAGAGCTTTCCCAGGGACTCCGCCGTCGCCTGGCCGGTTAAGTCGATCTCGAGGGCGGTGTTGATCGCGGTCATCTTCTCGATCTGGGCGATGGTCGAGGGGCTGTTCGTGTACTCCACCGGCCGAAACTCGATCGCGGGGTTGTCGGACAGGAACTCGTAGGTCGAGCGCTTGCCCATGCAGAACGCGGCGACGGTCTTGTTGCGAATGATCGACTTTTTCTCGTTGTCGATCACGTCCTCCTTCATCAGCTCGACGATCCCGTCGCTTAGAAGCTCCGTGTGCACTCCCAGGTGTTTCTTGCCTTTCAAGTTCGCGAGGATGGCGTTGGGGATCCGCCCGTACCCGACCTGGATCGTCGCTCCGTCCTCCACCAGCCGTGCCACGTACTTGCCGATCTGGTGAGCGATTTCGTCCGGGACTTCGGCCTCGTACTCGAGCAGCGGTTCGTCGTACGGGAGAAGGAAGTCGACGTGCTCGACGTGGAGGAAGCTGTTCCCGTGCGTGCGCGGCATCTCGCGGTTCACCTGGCAGACGACGTGCTTCGCCCGATCGACCGCGGCGCGGACGATGTCCACGCTGATCCCCAGGCTCATGAAGCCATAGCGATCCGGGGGCGAGGTCTGGACGAGGGCGACGTCGATCGGCAGGACGCCCCGGTAGAGGAGGTCGGGGACCTGGGAGAGGAAGATCGGCGCGTAGTCGGCGAGCCCCTGGTTCACCGCCTCGCGGGTCATCCCGCTGATGAAGAAGGTCGAGTGGCGGAAGTTCCTCTGGAACTCCTCTCGCAGGTAGGGTGCGATCCCCAGGCTCCACACGTGCAGGACCTCGGCGTCGAACACGGCCTTGGGGTTCTTCTCCACGTAGCGGACGAGCTCGTTCACGAGGTATTGAGGCTTTCCGCACCCGGTCCCGACGAAGATCCGGTCGCCCCGGTGGACGGTCGCGGCGAACGCCCGCTCGGGTGGGACGAACTTCTCCGGATACGCCTCGCGGATACGGCTTAGGGTGTCCTCCGGATTGGCTGTCATCGGTTCATAAG
>CAYHEK010000056.1:0-10136 GCA_964355545.1 uncultured Thermotogae bacterium
TCTCCAGGCGCAGGTCGCCGAGGGCCTTCTCGATCCCGCGCCCGGCAAGGATGAGGACGAGGTCGCCCTCCTTGGCCGAAAGCTCCTTCTCGATCGCGCAAAGCGCCGGGCCAGGGAGGAACTTCGTGAGGGGAGAGGTGATCCCGCCGGCGAACTTGATCCAGGAGAGTCCCTTCGCTCCCGCCCGCACCGCGATCTCTTCGAGGTGGTCAAGGGCCGAGCGCGAGTAACGCGCGCAGCCCTGACAGGCAATCCCTGCTACCTTGCCTCCCGCTGAGATGGCCTCGTCGAAGATGCGGAACCCGCCTCCCAAGACAAGGCGGGAGAGGTCGTGGATCTCCATTCCCAGGCGCAGGTCGGGCTTGTCCGAGCCGTAGCGCGCCAGGGCCTCGGTGTGGGAAAGGCGGGGAAAGGGTGCAGAAAGCTCGATTGCTAGGGCCGACCGGAAGGCGCGCGCGACGACGTCCTCAAGGACGTCGAAGACCTCCTCCTTGCCGCGCGGGAACGAGACCTCCAGGTCGAGCTGGGTGAACTCGGGCTGGCGGTCGGCGCGCAGGTCCTCGTCGCGGAAGCACTTCACGAGCTGGAAGTAGCGATCGACCCCTCCCACCATGAACAGCTGCTTGAAGAGCTGGGGCGACTGGGGAAGGGCGTAGAAGTGGCCGGGCGAGGTCCGGCTCGGCACGAGGAAGTCGCGCGCCCCTTCCGGGGTCGACTTCGTGAGGAACGGCGTCTCGATCTCGAGGAACCCGCGGTTGGAGAGGGAGTTGCGGACCTCGCGGAAGACGGAGTGGCGGAGCGCGAGGTTCTTCTGCATCCGCTCGCGCCGCAGGTCGACGTAGCGGAAGCGAAGCCGCGTCTCCTCCGTCGTGTCCGACCCATCTCCTTCGACCAGGAAGGGAGGAGTGGCGGAGCGGTTCTCGACCTCGAGCGCTGCAACCCTCACCTCGACCTCACCTGTCGCCATGTCGCGGTTCACGTTCTGTGAGCTGCGGGCGGCCACGACCCCGCGGGAGGCGATCACGTCCTCCCGGTTCAGGGTGTGCGCGAGGTCGCTCGAAGGGTCGTCGCCCGCGAAGAGGAGCTGCACGACCCCGGTGCGATCGCGCAGGTCGACGAAGGTGAGCCCTCCCAGGTCGCGGCGGCGCTTCACCCAGCCGCACAGGGTCACCTCCCGACCGATGTCCTTGGACGAGAGGCGGCCGCAGTAGTCGGTTCGGTACATGGAACCTCCCTTCGGCTCCTGCGTTGGGTATGGGGTCATTATAAGCCCTCGCCCGGAGTGCGCAACGCGCGCGCACGCTCCGGACGGGCTCCTCTACGAGTCGGCGAGCTTCCCCTTGAAGAGGCGGCGCTTGAGGGGGTCGTGCCAGTCGGTGAAGTCCCCCTCCTGGGCGTCCTTGTCGATGTGCATCCGCACCATGTTCAGCTTGGCGGAGAGGTTATCGAAGTAGTAGATCGCGATCGCCTCGGCCGTCTTGGGGACGATCGCCGCTCCGAATTCCAGCTCGCCGTGGTGGGCGATGATGATGTGCTCAAGGAGCCTCGGCAGGCGCTCGTCCGGCCAGGGAATCCGACTCGCCGCCTCGCGCACCATGTCGCGACCGAGGAGAAGGTGCCCGATCAGTTGGCCGCTGAACCCGTAGCGGGGAGCGATGGGGTTCTCGAGCTCCTTTATCTTGCCGATGTCGTGCAGGATCCCTCCGGCGGTGACGAGCCCTCGGTCGAGGCCGGGATAACCCGCGGCGAAGCGGACCACCCCCTGCGCGACCTCCAGGGTGTGCTCGAGGAGTCCGCCAAGGTAGGCGTGGTGGTACTGGATCGCCGCCGGGAACTCCTTGAACGGCTCGGCGTTCGTCTCGAGGAGCCCCACGGTGAGGGTCTCTAGCGCCGGAGGCTCGACGGTCTGTGCAAGCTTGAGAAGCTCCTCCCACATCTGATCGACGTTCCGCGCGCTCGCTGGCACGAGGAGCGCCGGATCGAAGCCGGGGAGCTTGCCGCTCTCGCCCTCGTGGGACTCCAGGCGGCGGATCGACTCCACGATCACCTGGAGCGAGTTGCGGTAGGTTTCCGTCCGTCCTTGGACGAAGACGAAGTCCCCTTCCGCGAACTGGGTGGCGAAGCGCTGCGTGGCGTCGGCCCAGGCGCGCGCCGCGATCGTCCCGGAGCGATCGGCGAGGAGGATTTCCAGGTACGGGTCACCGGTGCGGGTCGCCCGTTGGGTCTTCTGCTTGACGAGGAAGCACTGCGCGATGCGCTGTCCTTCGCGCAGGTCCTGGACGAGGACGTGCGTCAACGGGTAGGGGACCTCGCCCCTCAGGTAGTCCGCGAACTTTTCGCCCGTCACGCGATCCCCCTTCCCCTGCCGTGTCCCTATTGTGGGGGCGGGAGGGGTGCCCCGTCAACCGGTTGATCGCGGGGTGGCCCTGGGCGTCGCGGCGGATAGAGGACACAGTCGTGATCGGCGCCGCGGGGCCAAGGGCCCTCACCACCTATCCGCGGCAATTGGAGCGCTGATGCGCCGTAGTTCGAGCAAGCGATCTACAATCGCGAAGGAGCGCCGTAGGCTTTGGGCAGCCGATGGACGAAGGCCGGCCCACGCCGCTATGGGTGCGGGCCGGCCCTGACAGGATCACGGAGTGGTGAGGAGCGGGAAGTTGTCCTGGTCGCCGTCGCTTGAGAGCACGTAGGGAGAATCGCCGATCCCGTCCGCGTTGGCGTCGATCCCCACGTAGTCGAACCAGTAGTTCCCCTTCCCGCTGTAATCCCAGAGGTTGGGGCTCACAGTGTGTGCGTTATGCAGGTTGTTGAGGAAGGTATTCCGGTAGAGGAGATTCCTCTCCGAGCCCAGGTCGAGGAAGACCGCCATGTGGCTTGCGGCCAGGGTGTTCGCGATGATTTCGTTCTCGTTTGAGGCGTCGAAGTAGATCGCCGTGTCGTTTCGGTCGAGGACGTTTGAGAGGATCTGGTTATTCTCTGAGAAGTAGAAGTGGATCCCGTCGGTGTTGCAGGAGAGGGTGCAGCCGGTGATCCGGTCAAACGAGGAGAAGTTGAGGGCGATCCCGACCCAGTTCCCTGCGAGTGTGGACTGCTCGATGACGCCGTTCTTGACATAGCTCAGGAAGATCCCGGCCTTCGCCGCCCCGCTGATTTCGACGTTGCGGATCACAAAGGAGCGGGTCGTCCGGTGGATGCGAATCCCGTACTCGTCGTAGCCTGCGTCGATCTGCCAACCCTCGATGACGTAGGGGTCGTCAACCGTTCCCGACCCCCGGACGACCCCGTTCTTCGCCGTGAACTCGTAGTCGCTCTTGATCTGAATGGGGCCGTGATCCACGAGATCGGCCGCGGCGCCGAGCGTGGCGCCCAAGAGAAGGAGGACCGCGATCCCGGTTACGCGCGCACCCTTCTTCATTCCTCATCACCCCTTTACTCGTCGCTTTCAAACAAGGCGAGCTATCATACCCATTCTGAGCGGGGATGTGAAGGACAAACGGGCTCTCCTCGAGCTCAGCGCCCCCGACGGGTGATGGTCTCCCACAGGGTGACCGGCACACCTCGTCGCCGGAAAAGGAAGACGAGGAGTCCCCCGGCGAAGAACCCGCCGATGTGGGCGAACCAGGCGACGCCGCCGGCGGAAGCGGACGCCGTCACGCCGCTCGCCACCTGAAGGAGGAACCAGATGCCAAGGAGGAGGACGGCCGGCACGGCGACAAGGCGGATGAAGAAGAGGAGAGGGATCAGGGCAAGGATGCGCGAGTAGGGGAAGAGCATGAAGTAGGCGGCGAGGACGCCGGCGATCGCGCCCGACGCGCCAATCTCTGGGATCGCGCTCCCCGAGTCAATCGCCATCTGTGCGAACCCAGCCGCCACCCCACACAGAAGGTAGAAGAGGAGGAACTTCGTATGGCCCATCGCATCCTCAACGTTATCCCCGAAGACCCACAGGTAGAGCATGTTCCCCAGGACGTGAAGGAGTCCGCCGTGGACGAACATCGACGTGAGGAGCGTGATCCAGATGGGGAGAAGGATCTGCGGAGGGAGGTCGATTCCGTGCAGGAACTCAGCGGGGATGAGCCCGTACTGGGCGATGAAGTAGTCGTCGCGCGAGAGAGGATAGAGGTTCGAGGCTCCTCCGCTCAGGCGGTACGTGCGGTAGGCGGCCGGGTCGAAGGCCGGGGGAGTGAGGTGACGCTCCTGCCAAGGGATTCCGTCGTTCGCGGTGGGGGGGCGCGTGGCGAGGTACCCCTGATAGAAGAAGACGAGGAGGTTCACGATGATCAAGGCGACGGTCACCGCCGGGAAGGTCGAGCTTGGCCGGTAGTCGCGCAGCGGGATCATAGGCCCACTATATCCGTTGCGCGCGGACCCAGGCAAGGATTGGAACCGCCATCTTGCCTCTGTACAATGAAACTCACCGCACATAGAGGTGATAGGGAGGGCCGATGGAGCTTCTTAAGCGACTGAGCGAAGCCCCGGGGATCCCCGGGCACGAGGACCAGGTCCGTTCGATCATCCGCGAGGCGCTCGCGGAGCACGTAGATGAGATTCGCACCGACTCCTTGGGGAACCTGATCGCGCATCGCGCCGGGAAGGGGCCGGCCGTGGCGATCGCGGCGCACATGGACGAGATCGGGTTCATCGTGAGCTTTATCGAGAAGGAGACTGGATTTGTGCGCATCCACCCGCTCGGCGGCTTCGACCCGCGCACGCTCCTCGCGGAGCGCGTCACCGTGCACGCGGCGAAGGGGGACCTCGTCGGCTGCATCGGGACGAAGCCCGTTCACGTCTTGACAGAGGAGGAGAAGAAGAAGCCGCTCGAGCTGAAGGACCTGTTCGTCGATCTGGGAATGCCGGAGGAAGAGGTGAGGGACGAGGTCGCGGTGGGAGACATGGTGACGCTACGCCAGGAGTTCCTCGCCTACGCGGACGTCGTCTCCGGGAAGGCCCTCGATGACCGCGCCGGAGTCTACATCGGGATCGAGGCGATCAAGCGAGCGAAGAGGATCGCCTGCGACCTCACCTTCATCGGGACGACGCAGGAGGAGGTCGGCCTGCGCGGGGCGCGCGTCGCCGGGTTCGCCGTGAAGCCAACGATCGGGATCGCCCTCGACGTCACCCTCGCCGTCGACGTACCCGGTGTCCCCGGGGCGGAGCAGGTGACGCGGCTCGGGAAGGGCGTCGCGATCAAGCTGACCGACTCGGCCTCGATCTCCCATCCCGCCCTCGTCCAGGCGATGCGGCGTCTCGCGGAGAAGAAGAAGATCCCCTACCAGATGGAGATCCTCCCCCGCGGGGGGACCGACGCCGGCGCTCTGCAGATGGCGCAGGAGGGGGCGGCCGTGGTCACCCTCTCCCTTCCCACCCGCTACGTGCACTCCGTGGTCGAGACGGCGCACCGCGCCGACCTCGAGGCGGCGATCGACCTCGTGGCCGCGTTCCTGGAGACGGCGGACAAGGTTGACCTTGCCCTGTGAAGCCGTGAAGACGACCCTGTTCAGGGGCTTTGATCTCGTGGCGACGATGGACGCCGAGCGCCACGAGATCGCGGGTGGAGACGTCCTCGTCGAAGGGAACCGGATCGCTTACGTCGGGACCGATCTTGAGAAGGTCCGCGCCGACCTTGTGATCGATGGAGAGGGGAAGGTCCTCCTCCCCGGGTTCGTGAACACACACCATCACCTCTACCAGACCCTCTTCCGCAACGTCCCCGGCGCCTCCGACCGCAAGCTCTTCGACTGGCTCGTCTTCCTCTACGAGCGCTGGAAGGGAATCGATGAGGAGGCGGTCGCGACGAGCGCGACGATCGGCTGCTTGGAGCTCCTCCTCTCCGGCGCGACGACGTCCTCAGACCACTTCTACCTCTTTCCCCGCGGCCGGCCGCGGATCTTCGACGCCGAGGTCGAGGGCGGGGCGCGGAGCGGGATCCGCTTCCACCCCTGTCGCGGCTCGATGTCCCTCTCCGTAAAGGACGGCGGCCTCCCGCCCGATAGCGTCGTCCAGACGGAAGAGGAGATCCTCGCTGACTGCGAGCGGGTGATCGGCCGCTACCATGACCCGGAGCCCTTCTCCATGCTCCGCGTCGCCCTCGCCCCCTGCTCGCCCTTCTCCGTCACAGAGGGGTTGATGCGCGAGAGCGTCCGCCTCGCCGAGCGTCACGGCGTTCTCCTTCACACCCACCTCGCCGAGACCTCCGACGAGGAGGCCTACTGCCAGGAGCGGTTCGGGGCGCGGCCGGTCGAGCTCGCGGAGGAGCTCGGCTGGCTGCGCGACGACGTCTGGTTCGCCCACCTCGTTCACTTGAACGCCTCAGACATCGCCAAGCTCTCACGCGCCAGGGTCGGGATGTCCCACTGCCCGAGCTCCAACATGACCCTGGGCTCGGGGATCGCGCCGGTCGCCGAACTGAAGAATACAGGGGTGAAGGTGAGCCTCGCCGTCGACGGCTCGGCGAGCAACGACGCCTCGAACATGATCCGCGAGGTGCGGCAGGCGATGCTCCTCCAGCGGGTCCGCTACGGCGCGGACGCCCTCACCGCGCGCGAGGCCCTCTACCTCGCCACGATGGGAGGCGCCTCCGTCCTCCATCGGGAGGAGGAGATCGGCTCGATCGAGGTCGGGAAGGCCGCCGACCTCATCGCCTTCGACCTCTCCGCCCTTCCGTTCGCCGGCGCGCGCTCCGACCCCCTTGCGGCGATCGTCCACTGCGCGGCGGAGCGCGTCGACTTCGCCATGGTGAACGGCGAGTTCCGCGTGCGCGACGGCCGCCTCGTCGCTGAGTCGCTCTACGAGCTCATCCCACGCCACAACGCGATCTCCAGGCGCCTGGTGGAGGGACGATGAGGGTTTCACTCGAGATCTCCTTCTCCTTCAAGCGGGACGTTGACCCAAAGGGCCTTACCCTCGAGCTTCCCGACGGCGCGGATGTCCTCGCCGCCCTGCGCGAGCTCGTGCGGCGCCATCCCGCGATCGGCCCGCGCCTGTTCGGGGAGAAGGGCGAGGTGCACCGCCACATCAACGCCCTCGTGAACGGGGAGAACGTTGCCTTCAAGAAGGGCCTGCGCACGATCCTCCGCGACGGGGACCGCCTCACCCTCCTCCCGCCGGTCGGCGGCGGCTAAAAAGGGAGAGAGGCCCCGCAGGGCCTCTCTCGTGTGGTGGGCTGTGCTGTAAGGAGGTAGAGCTGTGAGCTCTCGTTTTTCCACCGCCCTGACTCTATCCGCCTTGTGTGGAGCGCGTGTGAAGAAGGGGTGATGGTTCGATGGGGCTTCGGCACCGACAGGCTCTGGCTTAGAAGCCGAGGCCGAGCTGCGTCGCCGCCTTGCGTGCCTTCTCCGCGACGCGGCGCTCGAACCGGTCGAAGTCGATGATGAACCGCTCGTGCTCTGCCTCGGCGACCCGCTCCACTTCGTCGAACGCCTCGACCCGGAAGCGCAGGCGGCGCCTGTCGGCCTCCACAAGCTCGCACCGCACCGTGACGTGCATCCCCGGAGGAGTCGCCGCGAGGTGACGGAGAGAGATCGAAGAGCCGACCGTTCGCTCCCCTGCGGCGAGAAAAGGGTCGACCGCGGTCCGGCAGCACTCCTCGCACAGCCCGACGAGGACCGGCGTCGCGAGGACGTCCACGAGCCCGCTTCCGAAGGCGCTCGCGAGGTGCTCTCTCTCCACGAGCCAGGTCTTCTCGTTCTTCAATCCCGGTTCGATCATGCCTTTCTCCCCTTTCAGCGCACGAGAGTGGAAGGAATACTAGTCCTGAAGGGGCGCCGGAGCAAGAAAGGCCCTAGAGTGCGTAGAGCTCGGGCCGCCGGTCGGCGAGACGGTCGTTGTAGGGGTTGAGCGACTTGTCGCGCGCCGCGGCGGGGTCGATCTCGACGACCTGCACATCCTCACCCTCGGCCGGCGAACGGGCGAGGACCTCACCGGCCGGGGAGACGATCTGGCTTCCTCCGGTGAAGCGGAGGGTCTCTCCGGCCCGCGCCTCGGTCCCGACGCGGTTCGCCGTGGCGGTGAAGACCCCGTTCTCGATCGCGCGCACGCGCATCGTGAGCTGCCCGACCTCGGGGATGACGAGGTTCGCCGGGTGAGCGATGACCTCCGCTCCCCGAAGGGCGAGGGTCCGCGCCGCCTCGGGGAAGAGGTGGTCGAAGCAGACGAGGATCCCCACTCTGGCGTGGCCGATGTCGATGACGGAGAAAGGGGTGTCGCCCGGCGTGAACCACCGCTTTTCCTCAAAGAAGAGGTGAGCCTTGTGATAAGAGGCGAGGAGCCCGGACGGCCCGACGAGGACCGCCGCGTTGTAGACCCTCTCCCCGGCCTTCTCCGCGAGCCCGGCGACGAGATAGCAGGAGCGCTTCTGCGCGAGATCGATCAGGCGCCGCGTCGTCTTTCCGTGCGGCACCGGCTCGGCGAGGGAGGCGGCCTCCTCCGTTGATATGAACTGGTAGCCTGTCGCGAAGAGCTCGGGAAGGACCCACAGGTCCGCCTTCGTTTCCCCGATCAGCGCCTCCGCGCGGCGGAGGTTCCTCTCCACCTCCCCGAAGGCCGGATCCGTCTGCACGATCCCGAGCCGCATGACGCCAAAGCCGCTTCCCAGGATCGTCATCTCCCCGTGTTTACCGCTCCGCTCGTCGGGCTGAGGGTCACGGGCGGAGGCTCGCTTGGCTTGAACAGGTCACACCCCGCCACCAAGACGAGCACGAGGACGCCCAATCCGCACAGCGCGACTCCCTTTCTCATCCGCAACCTCCTCTCAAGATGGATGGGTCGCGCTCAGGTTATCACAGAGGTGGGGAGGGAGTGAAGGGAGAGCCCGGGTTCCCTCCGTTGCGCTCACGCCACCTCGAGATACCTCTTCACTTCCCAATCCGTCACTGCGATACGAAACTCACCCCACTCCTCCCACTTGGCGCGGCGGAAGGCCTCGTAGGCAGTCTCGCCCAGCGCGGCCTGGATGACTTCATCTCCTTCCAGCTCGCGGAGCGCCTCAGCCAGCGAGCCGGGCAGGGAGGCGATGCCGAGTCGCGCACGCTCGCCCGCATCGAGCTCGTAGATGTTGATGTTGTTGAGCGGCTTGGGTGGGGTCATCTTCCTGTCAATCCCGTCCAGGGCGGTGGCGAGCATCGCCGCGAAGGCCAGGTAGGGGTTCGAGGATGGGTCGGGGAAGCGCAGTTCGGCGCGCGCTTCTTCGTCGTGGCCTTCGGTGTAGCGCGGGATGCGAACGAGCGCCGAGCGGTTGATCTGCGCCCAACCGATATAGACCGGCGCTTCGTAGCCGGGCACCAGCCGCTTGTACGAGTTGACCGTCGGGGCGACCACCGCAGCCAGGGCGCGCGCGTGCGCCAGTTGTCCGGCGATGAACCCGTAGGCGAGAGGCGAGAGGTGGTACTCATCCTTGGCGTCGAAGAAGAGGTTTCTGCCCTTCCCGTCAAGAATAGACTGGTGGCAGTGCATGCCCGACCCGTTGATCCCGAAGACCGGCTTGGGCATGAACGAGGCCACCAACCCGTGCTTGGCGGCGATGGCCTTGACGGTGTATTTCAACGTGAGGACGTTGTCTGCCGTGCGCAGGGCGTTCGCAAAGCGGAAGTCGATCTCGTGCTGGGCGAGCGCCGCTTCGTGGTGGCCGACTTCTACTTCGAGCCCCATGCTGTTCAGAGCGTCCATCAGTTCCGTGCGGACGCGCACGGCTTCGTCGTCGGCGGAGAAGTCGAAGTAGCCGCCAATGTCGTACGGAACGGGGTGGACGCTGTCGCTCTCGTTGCGCTTGAACAGGAAGAACTCCGGCTCCGGACCGACGTTGTACGTCCATCCGCGCGCCTGGGTCTTCTCTAGCATCCGCTTCAGGACGCCGCGCGGGTCCCCATCGAAGGGCGTTCCGTCGGGCGTGTAGATGTCGCAGAAGACGCGCGCGCGACGGGCGTCGGGGGGAGACCAGGGCAGGATGGCGTAGGTAGACGGGTCGATGACCAACCGCATGTCGCTTTCCTGGATGCGCGCAAACCCCTCGACAGAGGAGCCGTCGAACCAGACGCCGTCTTCTAGCGCGACTTCCAGGCGAGCAACCGGCGCATCGACGCTCTTGACCGCGCCGGTCACGTCGGTGAACTGGTAGGAGATGAACCGGACGTTGTCTTCTT
>CAYHEK010000057.1:0-10073 GCA_964355545.1 uncultured Thermotogae bacterium
GAAGAAGAGAAGCTTCGTCCTCACGAGAACTTAACCTTCGGCGCCTCGCGCCCCGCCTCGCTTGGGAGCATGTAGAACTCGCGATCCTTGAAGCCAAATAGGCTCGCGATCAGGCTCTGGGGGAAGACGCGGATGCGGGTGTTCAGGTCGCGCACGACGGCGTTGTAGTAGACGCGGGCGCGCTGGATCGTGTCCTCGACCTCTTCAAGGCTCTGCTGCAGCTTCATGAAGTTCTCGTTCGCCTTGAGCTGCGGGTAGTTCTCCACGACGGCAAAGAGCGTCTTCAAGGCCCCCTTCAGGCCCTCCTCGGCGACCGCCTGCTCCTTGGGGGAGGAGGCGCCCATCGCCCTCGTGCGGGCGAGGGTCACCTGTTCGAAGACCCCCCTCTCGTGGGAGGCGTAGCCCTTCACCGTCTCCACGAGGTTCGGAATCAAGTCATAGCGGCGCTTGAGCTGCGTGTCGATGTCCCGCCACGACTCCTCCGACCGCACCTGCAGCCGCACGAGTCGGTTGTAGGAAAGGACGCCCCAGCCCAGGATGAAGAGAACGACCAAGATTACGATCAAACCGATCTCCATCTTCCCTCCTTTTGGGACCGGTCCCATTGTACCATTGCACAGAGGGTCCGAAAAGGGAGGTGATGGGAGTGCGCCTTGCGGCAAGCGAGATCCTCTTCCGCGCACAGAAGCTCGAGGAGATCCTCTCCTCGTGCCGGCTCTGCCCACATCGCTGCTCGATCGACCGGTGGCACGAGGGACGCGGCCGCTGCCGGGTCGGCCCCAGAGCGAGGGTGGCGAGCTTTTGCCCGCACTTCGGGGAGGAGGAGCCCCTCGTGGGGACCCGCGGCTCAGGGACGGTCTTCTTCTCCGGGTGCAACCTTTCCTGCGTCTTCTGCCAGAACCACTCGATCAGCCAAGGAGACGAGGGGGAGGAGGTCTCGGCCGAGGACCTCGCGGGAATTTTCCTCGAGATCGCCGAGCGTGGCTGCCACAACCTGAACCTCGTGACCCCGACGCACCAGGCTCCCGTGATCGTGAGGGCTCTTTGGATCGCGCGCGAAGCCGGCTTCGAGCTCCCCGTTGTCTGGAACTGCGGAGGGTACGAGGAGGTCGGAGTCCTCCGTCTCTTGGACGGGATCGTCGATATCTACATGCCGGACGTGAAGTACGGGGACGAGGGAGCGGCCCTCCGCTACTCGGGGGCGCCCGGGTACGTGGCGAACATGGAGGGGGTCCTCTCCGAGATGCACCGCCAAGTCGGAGATCTCGCGATTGAGGGAGGGATCGCCCGGCGCGGCCTCCTCGTCCGGCACCTCGTCCTCCCAACGGATCTTGCCGCAAGCCGGCGCGCCCTGGAACAGGTGGCGACTGCCCTCGGGACGAAGACCTACCTGAACGTCATGGGCCAGTACCGGCCCTCCTACCTTGCCGGCCGCTACCCAAAGCTCGCCCGACCGGTCACCCGCGCCGAGGTTGCCGCGGCGGTCGCCTGGGCGAGGGAACTCGGCTTCACCCGCGGCCTTCCTTCTTTTGAAAACGCCCACTGATGAGGGTATAGTCGCCCCGCATTCCAGCCACAGAGCGAGGGAGGTCCCCATGCACAAGCGTCTGTTCACCCCGGGCCCGACCGAGGTCCGACCGGAGATCCTGAAAGAGCTCGCCACTCCCCAGATCTACCACCGCGCCCCCGAGTTCTCGGAACTCTACGCCCAGATCCAGCCGAAGCTCCAGAAGGTCCTGTACACGAAGAACCCCGTCTTCCTGTTCACGTCCTCCTCCACGGGCGCGATGGAGGCCGCGGTCACGAACCTCGTCGCCAAGCGCTGCCTCGTCCTCGTGAACGGCGCCTTCTCTAAGCGCTGGCACGAGATCGCCCTCGGGAACGGGGTCCCAGCCGACGCGTTCGAGATCCCCTGGGACAAGGCGATCAAACCGGAGATGGTCGACCAGGAGCTCAAGACCGGAAAGTACGACGCGGTCGCGCTCGTCCTGAACGAGACCTCGACCGGCCTGATGAACCCGCTTGAGAAGATCGCGCACGTCGTCAGCCGCTACCCCGACGTCTTCTTCCTCGTCGACGCGGTGAGCGGGATGGCGGGGGTGAAGATCGAGACGGACGCCTGGAAGATCGACTTCGTCCTCGCTGGCGTGCAGAAGGCGTTCGCGCTCCCCGCCGGCCTCACCGTCGCCGCGGTGAGCGAACGCGCCCTCGCCCGCTCGGAAAAGGTCCCGCCGCGCAGCTACTACTTCAGCCTCCCCCTCATGTACAAGTCGCACCAGAAGAACCAGACCCCCGCGACCCCGGCGATCCCGCAGATGTTCGCCCTGAACGCCCAGTTGGATGACATGCTCGCCGAGGGGATGGAGAACCGCTTCGCCCGCCACGAGCGGATGGCAAAGATCGTGCAGACCTGGGCGAAGAAGCACTTCGACATCTACCCCGAGGAGGGGTACTGGTCGAAGACCGTGACCTGCATCAAGAACACGAAGAATCTCTCGATCTCGGACCTCGTGAAGACGCTCGTCCAAGAGTACAGCTTCCGCATCTCGAACGGCTATGGGGCGATCAAGGAGAAGACCTTCCGCATCGCCCACATGGGGGACGCACAGGTGGACGAGATCGAAGGCGTCCTGCGGGCGATCGAGACGGTCCTGAAGCTCTAAAGGAGGGCAAGATGCCGTTTAGGGTCCTCGTTTCCGATCCGCTGGAGAAGGAGGCGGTCGCCACGATGCAGCGAGCCGGTCTCGCGGTCGACGTGAAGACGGACCTCTCCCCAGAGGCTCTGAAGAAGGAGATCGCAAGCTACGAGGTGATCGTCGTCCGCAGCGCGACCAAGGTGCGCAAGGACACGATCGACGCGGCGCCGAACCTTCGCCTCATCGTGCGCGCCGGCGTCGGCCTGGACAACGTCGACGCGGATTACGCCAAGACGAAGGGGATCACCGTGCGGAACACCCCCGCCGCGAGCACGAACTCGGTCGCCGAGCTCGCGCTCGGCCACCTCCTTTCCGTCGCCCGCCACATCGGACGGGGGACGGCTTCCATCAAGGCGGGAAAGTGGGAGAAGAAGGGACTCGAGGGCGTGGAGATCGAAGGGAAGACCCTCGGGATCATCGGGATCGGCCGGATCGGCCAGGCCCTGGCGAAGAAGGCCTCGATCCTGGGGATGAAGGTCCTCGCCTACGACAAGCTCGTGAAGAAGAGCCCCCTTCCAGAGATCGTGGCTCTGGTTCCTCTCGAGCGGCTCCTCGCCGAGAGCGACTTCCTATCCTTGCACATCCCGTTCGACCCCAAGGAGGGGGCGACGATCGGCGAGAAGGAAATCGCGAAGATGAAGGACGGCGTCCGGATCGTGAACTGCGCCCGCGGCGGGGTGATCGACGAGGAGGCCCTGGCGAAGGGCCTTGCCTCGGGGAAGGTCGCCGCGGCGGCCCTCGACGTCTTCGCGGTGGAGCCCCCGGACGTGAAGCACCCTCTCTTCGCTCAAGCGAACCTCTCCCTCACCCCGCACCTCGGGGCGTCCACGGCGGAGGGGCAAGCGCGGGTCGGCCGCGAGGCGGCGGAGATCGTGATCGAGTTCGCACAGTCTCGCTAGGAGGGCCAGTGGCAGAGATCATCCCGTTTCGCGGCTTCCGCTACGCCCTTGAGAAGGTGAAGGATCTCGACCTCGTCGTCACCCAGCCCTACGATCGGATCAGCGACGAGGACCAAAAGGTTTACTACGAGCGGTGCCCCTACAACATCGTGCGCCTGACGAAGGGGAAGAGACTTCCCACCGACAACGGGGAGAACGTCTACACGCGGGCGGCGACCCTCCTCGAGGAGTGGGTGAGGAAGGGGATCCTGAAGCGCGACGAGGCTCCGTCCCTCTACGTCTATCACCAAGAGTACGAGTTCGCCGGGGAGCGCCTTACCCGCAAGGGCGTGATCGTTCTCGGAAGGCTCGAGCCAAAGAAGGTGCACGCCCACGAGCGGACCCTCAAGGGGCCCAAGGAGGACCGCCTGCGCCTCCTGCGGGCGACGGAGGCGAACTTCGGCCACATCTTCATGCTCTACTCCGACCCATCCCGCGCCGCCGATCGCGCCCTCGAGGCGGCGATCGCGGTGAAGAGGCCGACGATGGAGACCAAGGACGACTTTGGGAACCGCCACCTCGTCTGGCAGGTGGCGGATCCAGGCGTGATCCGCAAGGTGCAAGGGGCCCTCGCGGATAAGGACCTCTACATCGCCGACGGCCACCACCGCTACGAGACCGCCGTCAACTTCATGCGCGAGTGCGAGGAGAAAGGTTGGCGGCCGGCGGCCCCGGAGTCGTTCGACGCGCGGATGATGACCCTCTTTGACATCGATTCCCCGGGGATGACGATCCGGCCCTGGCACCGGCTCGTCCATGCCGTGGCTGGCTTCGACGCGGAGCGGTTCTCGACGCAGGTGAAGGAGGACTTCGAGGTCGTCCCGCGGCGGTCCCTCGCCGAGGTGGAGGAGGGGATGAGGGCCGGCCGCGCCCGGCACACGTTCGGCTTCTACGTCGGGAAGCGCTTCGCCACCCTTACCCTGCGCGACGAGAGCCTGATGGACCGCCTGATTACCGGAGGCCAATCCCGCGACTGGAAGCGCCTCGACGTCTCCATCCTTCACACGGCGATCCTCGAGCGGTTCCTCGGGATCGACTCAAAGGCCCTCGAGGAAGAGCAAAACGTCACCTACACCGGCGATCTCCGCGGAGCGGTGGAGAAGGTGGATTCAGGAAAGGAGCAAGCACTCTTCCTCGTCAACCCGACGACTCCAGACGAGGTCCGCCGCGTCGCCGACCACGGGGAGAAGATGCCGCAGAAGTCGACCGACTTCTACCCCAAGCTCTTGACAGGCCTTGTCATCACCAAGATGGAGATCGCGAAGTAGAGAGGGCCCTCAAGCAGACTGCTCGGACCTGCGGCCGAGCCGCTACCTTCGCTCCGTGTGCAGGCCGAGGCCGGGAATCCGAACCCGGTGTTCCAGCATCCTAAGGAGCAGGGAGACGACCAAGACGAGAGCGAGGTAGAAGAGCGCGGCGACGAGGTACACATCGAGGTAGTTGAAGTAGCGGGCCGCGATCTTCATCGACTGGCCCATGATGTCGAGGATCGTCACCAGGTACACGATCGAGGACGACTTGAGCATCAGGATGAGCTCGTTCGACCACGAGGGGATCACGAGGCGCAGGGCCTGGGGAAGGATGACGTGTCGAATCGCCTGCGGAAGGCTCATCCCGAGCGACCTCGCCGCTAGCATCTGGCCGCGCTTGACGGATTGAATCGCCCCGCGGAAGTACTCCGCCTGATAGGCGGCGGTGTTCAGGCCTAGGGCGAGAATTCCGCTCACAAAGGGGGAGAGACGGATCCCCCAGTTGGGAAACCCGTAGTAGACGATGAGGAGCTGGACGAGGAGCGGGGTCCCGCGGAAGAACTGGATGAAGAGGCTGCACGGAAGGCTCACGGGTCGGCGCCCGTAGACGCGCCCGAGGGCGAGGAGGATCCCCAGGACGGCGCCGATCGCGATGCAGGTCGCGGTCACCTCGACCGTGAGGACGAGGCCGCTCGCCATCTTGGGAAGCCACTCCCACTTGAAGAAGAACTTCACTTCTCCGTCTCCCCGTAGAGCTCGCTGATCTTTCGCAGGAACTCCCCCGTCCGCGGGTGAGCGGGGCTCGTGAAGAGCTGCTGCGGCGGTCCCTGCTCAACGATGACTCCGTGCTCCATGAAGATGATCTCGTTTGCCACCGAACGCGCGAACCCCATCTCGTGCGTGACGACGAGCATCGTCATCCCCTGCCGCGCGAGCTCGATCATGACGTCGAGCACCTCGCCGATCAACTCCGGGTCGAGAGCGGAGGTCGGCTCGTCGAACAGGATGAGCTTGGGATCCATGGCGAGGGCACGGGCGATGGAGACCCGCTGCTGCTGGCCGCCGGAGAGCTGAGCCGGATAGGCGTTCGCCTTGTCCGCGAGCCCCACGCGCTCAAGCTCGGCGAGGGCGCGGGCCTTCGCCTGTTCCCGGCGCATCTTCCTCACATTGATCGGGCCGATGCTCACGTTCTGCATCGCCGTCAGGTGGGCGAACAGGTTGAAGTCCTGGAAGACGAAGCCGATCGAGGCCCGCAGGCGGTTGATGTCTGAGCGGTGATGGGTGACTTCTGCACCCTCCAAGAAGACCCGACCCTTGTCGGGCGGGGTGAGCTGGTTGATGCAGCGAAGGAGCGTGCTCTTACCCGTTCCGGATGGACCGATGAACACCTTCGCCTGACCCCGCTCGACCTCGAACGAGACCCCGCGCAAGACCTCTTCGGTCCCGTACCGCTTGTGGATATCCTCGACTTTCAGTAGCGCGCTCATGCGATCAGACGTGCCCCTCCTTGGTCGATCCGGCCACCTGCAGGCCGGGGATACGGGTCCGTTCTTCGAGCCATCCCAGGCTCCGGTTCCCAGCGTACGTGATGACGAGGAAGATGAGAGCCACCGTGAGGAAGGAGATCATGGCGAGGTCGTAGCGGCGATCCATGATCGCCCGCGCCGAGCGGAGGAGCTCGTTGAACCCGACCGCGTAGGCGAGGGTCGTGTCCTTCACCACCGCGGAGAACTCGTTCGACCAGCCGGGGATCGACAGGCGAAATGCCTGCGGGAGGATCACCGAGGCGATCGCCCGGATCCGGCTCATCCCCAGGGCGCGGGCGGCCATCATCTGGCCGCTTTGGACCGATTGGATCGCCCCGCGGAAGATCTGCGACTGGTACCCCGACGAACAGAGCCCAAGCGCAAGGGTCGCCGCGAGGAAGCGAGAGATGCTGAGGCCGAAGCGGGACGGCCCGAAGTAGACGATGAAGAGAAGGACGAGGGGAGGGATGCTGCGAAAGATCCACTCGTAGACGAACGCGAGGATACCGAGGATGCGCCCCCCGTAGACCTGAAGGACGGCGACGATCGTGCCCGTGACGAAACCAACCGCAAGGAGGGCGAACAGAAGCTCGATGTTGAGGAGAGTCGCCCGCAGGAGCATGGGCAGACTCTTGCCGATCGCAAGGAGCTGGTCGATGCTCGTCCCCTTTCGCCTACAGCGCAGGAGGGGTCTCCTCTTGGACCAAAGAAGGAGGCCCCTCCCTACGGACCCAGCAACCTACCGCGCTACTTCGTGGCCTCCTGCGCGAGGCAGCGCGCGAACTCCTTCACGTCCTCAAGGCTCTTCGCGTTCAAGAGCAGGTTCTTGCACTTCAGCCACGCCGCCTCGATCTTCTCGTTGGTCGGGCCGAAGTAGGCCTTGAGCAGGTCGGCCCACGCGCTCCCCGGCGTGACGACGAGCTCCTTCACTCCTCCCGCCCTCTCCACCACCTGCAGACCGAGGGTGGTCATCGCGGCGTTGACCTTGGGCAGGATTCCCTTCGGGTCCTTGTCCGCGACGAGGAAACCGAAGTACTCGTAGGTGTTCAAGATCCCAGCGATCGTGAGGATGTCCGGATAGGAGGCAAGAGACGACTGCGACGCCGGCTCGTCCTGGATCACGGCGTCGATTCGCTTGTTGACGAGGTCGAGGATCGCCATCGGGTAGGTCTCATACCCCTTGAGATCGACGCTGATCCCGGCCTTCTGCAGGTTGTCCTCCACCCAGGCGTACCCCGTCGTGCCGTTCTGCGCCCCGACCGCCTTATTCGAGCCCTTGCCGATGAGGGCAGTGACGAGGTTCAGCCCGGAGTCCTTGCGGATGACGACCGCCTGGTTCGAGAGGTAGTAGGGGTTCGAGAAGTCGATGACCTGCTCCCGCTCCTCGGTGATCGTGAACCCAGAGACGCCGAGGTCGGCCTTCCCGGACTTCACGGACTCGATGATCGCGTCGAAGGCGATCTTCTGAATCTCGACCTCAAAACCAGCCACCACCGCGATCGCGCGGATCGCGTCGATGTCGAACCCAAAGAACTCGCCCCCCGGAGTCTCCATTTCAAACGGGGCCCAGGGAATGTCGGACCCCACGATGTACTTGTCCTTCGCGCTCACAAGACCCGCCGTGCTAAGGACCGCCAGGGTTAACACCACTAAACCCACCAGAAGCTTTCGCGACATGCTACGACACCTCCTTAGGCGACACTGTAGCACGCAGCTTGCACGCGAGTCAAGGTCGCGCCCGCGCCGCGACCAAAAAAAGGCAGCCCGACACCTGTCCGTCAGGCCGCGGACAAAACCGGCCCTTTCCCTTTCCCTGATTCCCGGTTGGAGCAAGCCCGTTGCGAGTAGGTTTCTCGGTGAAGCATAAGGAGGTCACGATGCGCCGGATGGCCGCACGCGCCACAGTCTTACTCCTTCTGGGTCTTCTGTCCGGAGGGGGACTCGCCTGGGCCGACGGGGTGGGGTTCTCTGGGAGCGTCGGCCTGGAGACGACGGTCGTCCCTGTCCCACCCCTTTCGTACAACATCTCCTCCGAGCTTGCGCTCTCCTTAAGCGTGGCCGACTTTTCCTTTAACTCCAACACGGTCTTTGACCTCTCCGGTTTTCAGTCGCAGTACTTCGCCGTCTCTGTCGGGCTCGGCGCGGTCCGGATCGCCGACGGGATCCTCTTTGACCCCTACTTCGCTCGCAACACGCTCTCCGTTGACCTGGAGATCGTCGGGATCCGCGTCGGGATCGACCTCATCCTGGCGGATGTCGGTGTCCCTCCGATTCCCGCCTACAGCGTGGGGACGGTCCTCGAGCTTTCAAGCAGCGTGGTGAGCGGCTTCACCATCACCACCCTCACCGGGTTCGGAGCCGCCGACCTCGTCAACCTCCTCGATGGAGTGGAGGCGCCGTTCTCGCACGACCTTTCGTATCTCTTCTCTTACCTTGACCTTCTCTTCGGCCCTGCCCCGACGTGGGAGGTTACGGTCGTCCCGGGCTTCTACTTCGAGGAGGAGCTCGTGCGCCTGGAGGTGGACTGCGCAGGCCTCGTCGCAAGCAGCACGACGTGGCTTTCCTGGACAGGGTTTGCCCGAGAGATCTTCGAGTTCGGCTATCGGTTCCAGGAGCCGACGATCTCCTTCCTGACGGCGCTCGAGCTGGACGATACGTTCGCGATCAGCGGGCTTGACTTCCTTCTCGACCTCGTGATCGAGGGGGTGCGTTTCACCTCGTGGACGAGCTTCTCCCAGCCCGCTCTCCCTTCCTTGATCCCGATCGTCTTCTCGGGCCAGGGGTTCGCCGTCTCGTTCGAGCTGTGCGGCGCGCGGATCACGGCCGAGACGGACTTCGACTCGACCTTCCTCTTTGAGCAACAGCTCCTCGGGATCGAGGCGACGTTCGAGCCGGTCACCTTCAAGAGCCTGACCGCCTTCGATGCGGGCGGGTTCGCGGGCGAGTGGATCTCGGCCTCCGTCACGTTCAGCGGGGTTAGTCTCTACACGCGGGCCGCCTTCGACGCAGGCGGGATCATTGAGATCGTCTTCGGATTCGAGTTCACATTCTAGAGCCGATGGCAAAGAGAAAGGGGCGCTTCTCCGACCTGGACCTGGATGGGCTCCTTGCCCTCTTGATGAAAGGGGGGCCCCAGGTGGGGGATGTCCGGGAAGAGCTCCTCCGCCGAGCGACCTCCCTCGTCGGGGAGACGATCGAGGAGTCTTTCCAGAAGAGCGGGTTCTCCGAGGAGGAACTCTCCCGCGCTGGGTATCTAGGTCTCTTGAACGCCGCGTACAACGTTCAGCTCTCCCGCGGGAAGGACTTCCGCGAGTACGCGAAAAACCTGATCAAGGGGGAGATCCGCCAGCACATCCGCGAGCGCGTCAAGCGGGCTCCAATCCCGCGCTGGCTGAAGAACCTGAACCGCCAGCTCGAGGCGGCCGAGGCGCGGCTCTTGCGCGAGAAAGGACGCCTCCCCACCTTAAGCGAACTCGCGGACGCCGTCAACATCACCGAGCAGGGGATCACAGAGATCTTCAAGGCGAGGGAGGCGTTGAACTACGTCTCGCTCAGCGCGGAACAGAGAGAGAACGACCCGATCCCGACGATCGACTCTTCAAAGATCACAAGCAAGCGCCCCGATCCCTTTCCGATTCAGTACCGGATCCACATCGCCAAGGC
>CAYHEK010000058.1:0-9950 GCA_964355545.1 uncultured Thermotogae bacterium
CCGTCTCGGTCGAGGTCGATGGAGAGGAAGGCCGGCCGGGAGGGGAGCCCGGGCATCGTCTGCACCTCTCCAGAGAGGAGGTAGATGAACCCGGCTCCCACGCTTGCGCGCGCCTCGCGCACGGGGAGGGTGAATCCGGTTGGGACCCCCTTCAACTCGGGGTCGTGGGAGAGGGAGAGGTGGGTCTTCGCGATGCACACGGGGAGATCTCCCCACCCGAGGCTCTCGAAGCGTTCGATCTCTTCGAGGGCGCGCTCGGAGAAGGAGACGCCGGATGCGCCGTAGATCTCCCGCGCGATCGTCTCCACCTTCTTGGTGATCGGCCAGTCGAGCGGGTAGAGGAGGCGGAAGTCGTGCTCCGCCTTGCACGCCTCGATCACGGCGCGTGCGAGGTCGATCGCGCCCTCCCCGCCGCGCGCCCAGTGGTCGGCGACGACGGCGGCGAACGCGCCCGCCTCCTCGGCTGCCTTGCGGACGAGGTCGAGCTCGCGGCGCGAGTCCTCCGGGAAGCGGTTCAAGGCGACGACCACGGGGAGGCCGAACGCCTTGGCGATCGCGATGTGCTTGGCGAGGTTGGCGAAGCCTCGCTCGAGGAGCTCGAGGTTCTCTTTCGTGTAGGGGGGGGCGAGGGGCTGCCCCGGCACAACCTTCGGGCCACCGCCGTGCATCTTGAGGGCGCGGACGGTCGCCACCAGGACGACGGCGTCCGGGACGAGGCGACTTGCGCGGCACTTGATGTCGACGAACTTCTCGAGGCCGATGTCGGCGCCGAACCCGCTCTCGGTGACGACGTAATCTCCGAGCTTGAGGGCGATCCGGTCGGCGAGGATCGAGGAGTTCCCGTGCGCGATGTTGGCGAACGGGCCGGCGTGGACGAAGACGGCCTGGCCCTCCAGGGTCTGCATCAGGGTCGGCTTCACGGTCTCCTTCATCAGGACCGCGGCCGCGCCGCCGACGCCGAGATCATCGGGCGTGACCGGCTCCCCGCGCACGCTTGACCCGATCACGATCCGGCCGATCCGGCCGCGCAGGTCGTGAAGGTCGCTTGCAAGAGCGAGGATCGCCATCAGCTCTGATGAGACGGTGATGTCGAACCCAGTCTCGCGCGGGACCCCGTCCGTGCGCCTTCCAAGGCCGATCACGACGTGGCGCAAGGCGCGGTCGGAAAGGTCGAGGACGCGGTTCCAGGTGATGGAGTAGGGGTCGAGGTCAAGTCTCACAAGGCCCGTCCTCTCCCAGGCCTCATTGGAGCTGTTGCGCTCGTGGAGGAGGCGGGCGTCGATCGCCGCGGCGATCAGATTGTGGGCGGCGCCGATCGCGTGGATGTCCCCCGTAAGATGGAGGTTCAGTTCCTCCATGGGGACGACCTGGGAGAGGCCCCCGCCCGCCGCCCCGCCCTTGATCCCGAACGTCGGTCCCTGCGAGGGCTGGCGGATGCAGGCGATCGCGCGCTCCCCCAGGCACCCGAGCCCCTGGACGAGCCCGACGGTCGTCGTCGTCTTCCCCTCCCCGAGTGGGGTGGGGGTGATCGCGGTGACGTCGATGTACTTCCCGTCCGGCTCGGCGTGGCGGGCACGGAGGGCTTCAAGCTTCACCTTGGCCGTGTAGTCTCCGTAGGGCTCGATCTCGCCTGCCTCAAGGCCGGCCTCGCGCGCGATCTCGAGGATCGGCCGGAGCTTTGCCCCGCGCGCGATCTCAAGGTCTTTGTTCATCGGAATCCTCCTCGAGCAGTCTCTCCAGGCGCAGGGAGCGTTCCACCGTCTCGTCGAGGACGAAGTTGAGCTCGGGGGTGTAGCGGAGGGGGAGACGGCGGGCGAGTTCGCTCCGGAAGAAGCCGCGGTCGCGTCGGAAGGCGGCGATGACTGCCCCCTTGTCCGCTGCCTGGTCGCCGATCGCGACGTACACCTTGGCGTGGTGGGCGTCGACGGAGAGGTGGACGTCCATCACGGTGGGGAAGGCGCTCTTCAGGAGGGGATCGCGGACCTCGAACTCAACGATCGCGGAGAGCTCGCGCTTGATCTCCTCTCGAAGCTTAGCGCGGCCGCGCTCGGCGCTCATACGATCTCCACGTCGAAGCCCTCGAGCACGTAGCCTCTCTTTTGCTCCAGGGAGCTGCGCAGCTGAGCGAGGGTGGAGTCCGTGTGGCGGGGGTCGTTCGAGAGGTGGGCGATCCGGATCGTCGCCCGATCGAGGAGGTCGAGGTCCTCGACCTCGGCACAGGCGAACGCCGGGCCGCGGCGCTCGACCTCGGCGAGGATCCCCTTCACGATCGAGCGCTTCTCCTTGATCGATTGGATCTTTGGAAGATGGAAGCGCAGGGTGAGGAGGCCGACCTTCATCTCGTCCTCAGCGCGTGACCTCTTCCAGGGTGAAGAAGACGAGCCGGTCGCCGACCTCGACTTGGTCGAAGTCCTTGATGCGGATCCCGCACTCGCGGTCGGTCTGCACCTCGCGCGCGTCGTCCTCGAAACGGCGCAGGGAGGAGATCTCGCCGGTGAAGACCTCCTCTTTTCCCCGCAAGACGCGCACCTTGGCGCTCCGCGTTACCTTCCCTTCGGTCACGTAGCAGCCGGCGACGATTCCGTGGGGGATCTTGAAGGTCTGCCGGACCTCGGCCTCACCGATCTTCACCTCGGCGTACTCCGGGGCGACCATTCTCTTCAGGGCGCGGCTGAGCTCGTCGATCAGGTCGTAGATGATGTCGTAGGTGAGGACGATGATCCCCTCGGAGTCGGCGAGTTTCTCCGCCTTGGCGTCGGCCTTCACGCCGAACCCGACGACGAGGCGAGTCCCGGAGACGGTCGAGGCGAGGAGGACGTCGCTCTCCGAAATCGTGCCCACCCCGGCGTGCAGGATCTCGAGTTTCACGCTCTCCACGCGGATCGCCTCGATCTCACGCCGCACCGCCTCAAGAGCCCCGGTGGACGAGGCCTTCAGGATGACGTTCAGCTTCTCCTCCTCGATCGCCTCGCGGAAGAGATCCTCCACGTTCAGGGGGGCGCGGACGCGCCGCGGCGCGGCCTGGGCCTCTCGGCGCCCCTCGGCGCAGGACTTCGCCTCGTTTGCGTCCTTCTTTCGCTCGACCGGAGATCCCACCGAAGAGACCCCCTCCAGGCCGAGGATCTCCACCGCCTTCCCCGGACCCGCCTCCGGGACGCGCTTCCCGTTCTCGTCGAAGAGCGCCTTGACGCGGCCGTAGGTCGATCCGGCCACGATGCAGTCCTTCTCGCGCAGAGTCCCATCCCGGATCACCGCGGTAGCGACCGGCCCGCGTCCCGAGGTAAGATGGCTCTCGATGATGATCGCTTCGAGGTCGCCGTTTGGGTCCGCGTGCAGGTTCTCCATCTCCGCGACGAGGAGGATCATCTCCAAGAGGTCTTCGATCTTCTCTCCGGTGAGGGCGGAGATGGGGACGGTGATCGTCTTCCCTCCCCACGCCTCCGGGGTGAGGCCCTGTTTCGCCAGGTCGTTCATCACCTTGTTCAGGTCGGCGGTCGGTTTGTCGATCTTGTTGATCGCCACAATCATTGGAATCCCGGCCGCCTTAATGTGGTCGATCGCCTCGATCGTCTGCGCCATGATCCCGTCGTCGGCCGCCACCACGAGCACGGCGATGTCGGTCGCTCTTGCACCGCGGGCGCGCATCCCGGTGAACGCCTTGTGGCCGGGGGTGTCGATGAAGGTGATCTTCTGGCCGTGGAGGTCCGCTTGATAGGCCCCGACGCTCTGGGTGATCCCACCCGCCTCCTTGGAGGCGAGGTGAGAGTGGCGGATCGCGTCGAGGAGGGTCGTCTTCCCGTGGTCGATGTGGCCGAGCACGGAGACGATCGGCGGACGGGGGACCCCCTTCTTGACGGGCTTCGCGGCCGGCGGCGGAGCCTCCGACTCCTTCTCTTTGGGAAGGGAAGGTGCCGCGGCGGGCTTTGCCTCCTCCCGGTAGAGGTTGACGATGAGGGTGTACTCCTCCTCGTCGACCGAGTTCGCCGCCTTGAGGTTGGGCATCCCCATCTCTGCGAGCCTCAAGATCAGCTCTTTGCTCGGGATCCCCAGTTCAGTTGCGATCTCGTAGATCCGCTTTCTCGTCCCTGCCAATCGATCGTCCTTTCCCTTAGCTCAAACGCGGCGGAGACTATACCCGATGGGCTACGTGGGGTCAAACCCCATCTTGATCAGCGCGGACGAGGGGTCAGCGCAGGAAGACAAAGAGAATGAGGAAGAGGAGTACGAGGCCGGCGAGGATTCCTGCGATGATCTTGAGGCCGAGTCGGCGAAGACGGGCCTTCTCTTCGTGCTTGAGCTCAGCACGGCGGGGGCGGAGGACCTCCATGCGCTGCGACTTCTTGTAGGTCTTCACGTACAGGGAGAAATTCTTCTGGCGCTTGTAGACGACCGCGAGGTTGTGCATCGCGTTCACGTACTGGGGGTCGACCTCGAGGGCCCGCTTGTAGGCGTACTCCGCGCGGTTGAGGTCACCGGCGTCGAAGTAGAGGTTCCCCAGGCGATAGTAGATCTTTGCCTTCTGGAGCCCGTACTGCAGCGCGTCGACGAGGAGCTTGATCCCGTCGTTGTAGGACTTCTTCTTGCGCAGCTCCTCGGCGCGCACGAGGGCCTCCTCGACGAAGGGCGTCTGCTCCTCAGGCGTCGTGAGTCCCTGTGTGTCCATCGAGCCACTCCCTCACTCTCTGGATGTCGAGCCAAGCTAGGTACTTTGGGCTCCCCTTGGCGCGGGAAGGATAGCGCAAGAGGTAGCTCGGATGAAACATGGGGAAGAGCTTGATCCCCCCTCGCCAGGGGAGGAAGGTCCCGTGGACGCTCGTGATCCCGCCCGCCTCGGGGAGGAGCCACTGGGTGGGAGTGTTTCCTAAGGTAACGATCAAGCCAGGATGGATGAGGGCGATTTGCGCCTCCAAGTAGGGGAAGCACGTCTCCATCTCCTTTCGGGTGGGGACCCGATTCTCCGGCGGCCGGCACTTGACGATGTTCGTGATGTAAACCTGGTCGCGGGCGACACCGATTGAGGCGAGCACCTCGTCGAGCTTCTGACCGGCCGGCCCGACGAACGGCCGCCCCATCTGATCCTCGACCTCACCCGGCCCTTCCCCGACGAGCATCACCGCCGCCCGCGGGTTCCCCTCGCCAAAGACGACGTTCGTCCGCGTCTCGCTCAAGGGGCACTTGCGGCACTCCTTGACGCGGGGCTCCAGGGTCTCTAGGGTTAGGGTTGCTTGAGATTCCGGGGTCCGATCCATGGCCCTCCCTTGTCGAGTAAGGTGGCAGGAGGAGACGAGAACACGGTCCGCTCGCGAGAGCGGGCAACGGGATTCGAACCCGCGACCCTCAGCTTGGGAAGCTGATGCTCTACCAACTGAGCTATGCCCGCAGGGCGAGAAACAGTATAACGCTCTTCCGGACGCAAGTCCAACGAAAGGCTCTCCGCTCTGTCAGGGCCGTCCGAACGCCCCGAAAAGGGGGAGTCTGGCGGTTTTTGGCAGGGGAGGTGTGCCGGGAGTTGCGCCTTCAATCAGACAATAGGACTCGAACCGCGCCCCTCTATCCCCGCAGCGCCTCGAGCGCAGGGAGGGACTTTCCGCGCAGGAGGGCGAGGCAGGCGCCGCCGCCGGTCGAGATGTAGGAGATCCGGTCGGCCTGTCCCATCTTGGCGACGGCCTCGCCGGTCTCCCCTCCTCCGACGACGGTGAAGGCGCGCGTATGGGCGAGGGCGTCGGCGACTCCCCGCGTCCCGTTCGCGAAGGGCGGGTGCTCGAACGCGCCCATCGGGCCGGTCCAGACGACCGTCCTTGCCCTCTCGATCTCCGTCCGGAACCGCTCCACGGTCCTCGGCCCGATGTCGAGGCCGATCCAGCCTGTGGGGATCTCTCGCGCAGGGGCGGTCCTCGTCTCCGCGGTCGCGCTCACGTCCTTTGCGATGACGACGTCGTCGGGGAGGAGGATCGGAACCTTCTTCTCCTCCGCGAGGCGGACGACCTCGCGGATCTCGGCGACGACCGACTCGTCGACGACGGAGCTCCCCACGGAGGCCCCTTGCGCGTGGAGGAAGGTGAACGCGACCCCGCCGCCGATCAGGATCCGGTCGACGCGGCCGAGGAGGTCGCGCAGGGCCCCGAGCTTGTCTTTCGCCTTCTTCCCGCCGACGATCGCGAGGTAGGGCCGCTCCGGCCGGTCGGTGAGGCGGGAGAGGGCCTCGATCTCCTTCTGCACGAGGAGCCCGGCGTAGGAGGGGAGGAAGGCCGTGACGCCCAGGGTGGAGGCGTGGCCGCGGTGGAGCGCGGCGAAGGCGTCGTTCACGTAGAGGTCTCCGAGGTCGGCGAGCTTCTGGGCGAACGCGGCGTCGTTCGCCGTCTCCCCAGCGTGGAAGCGCACGTTCTCAAGGAGAAAGAGATCCTCATCCCCGCCCTCCGCGATCGCCCGCTTGACCTTCTCCCCGACGCAGTCGTCCTGCTTGCGCACCGGACGGCCGAGGAGGGCGTGCAGGCGCTCGGCGACGGGGTCGAGGCGAAGCGCGGGGACGACCTTCCCTTCTGGGTCGCCGAGGTGGCTCATGAGGACGAGCCGCGCCCCGCGGTCAAGAAGGTGCTCGAGCGTCGGAAAGGACGCCGTGATCCGCGCGTCGTCGGCCACCCTCCCGCCTTCCAGGGGGACGTTGTAGTCGACCCGCACGAGGACCCTCTTTCCCTCTATCTCTGCGTCCTGGACGCGCCGCAGCCCCTTTGTGATCTCGGGCATCCGACTCCTCCTTCTTTCTCGCGCATATGTTTGAACGCGCATCCAGACTGGATTATAATTGCGTCCGATGAACAATCAAACTCTGATTCTCATCGGGGTGGGTCTCTTCGTCGGGTTGGTCGTCACGATCGCCGCGGTGGAGCACTACCTCTTGAGCGAGCACGACCCGCTGGAGCCGAGTGGGCTCATCTGGCGAGTGGAGACCGCCTTCTCGCGCATCAAGGACCTTGAGGCGGTCCTCGAGGTGACGGGGGGCGAGGGGAGCGGGGAGACCGTGCGGATGCTCGTTCGGTTCAAGAACGGCCCGGAGATCGCGCTCTCCGTGCGCTACCTCGACCCGGCGAGCGTGCGGGACGAGCTCTTCACCGTTGACCGGGACCTCCTCTCGCATTACCTGCCGCAGGAGAACCTGATCGTGATCAAGCGCTGGGTCGGCCTGCCCCTGGCGGCACTCGGGCTCGCGAGCTTCGACCTCTCCTCACTCGAGAAAGACTGGCGGGCGGGGAAGGTGAAGCTGCGGGTCCTGCGCGAAGTATCCGGCTCGAGCGGCGAGGAGTTCCCTTCCTCCCTTCGCCCGTTGGATTCGTTCGCCGGCCTCTTGGCCGCGGAACCCTTCTCGTTGTGCTGCGGCTTTGTCGGCGGAGACGAGCCCCACCCTGGCCTCTCGGAGATCGAGGTCGGCTCGGGGCTTGGCACGGTGCAAGGAGGGTTCATCCTCGAGGCGACGGACGTTCAGAGCGGCCAGCTCACCCGCATGGTCTGGGTGGACCGGGAGACGTTCCTCGTGACGAAGGTCGCCTCGCTCTCCGACGGGAAGAGGACGTCTACCATCCGCGTGGAGCGGATCACCGTCGACCAAGGGCTCTCGGCGGAGGAGATCCTCGCCGTGCCCCGTGGGGCGGAGACGATCCGCGGCTGAACCCTTAGGCGATCAGCTTCTTGAACTGGGACAGGTTCATCCCGTCCTCGACGAACTCCTGGAAGGCGTCCTCTTCGGCGAAGGGGGACTCGATCGCCGAGGCGTCGAAGACCTCGTCGGCGACGTAGATCGGGCTCCCCACGCGCAGGGCGAGCGCCAGCGAGTCGGACGGCCGCGCGTCCACCTCGGCCACCTTTCCGCCTGGGCTGCGCAAGAAGATGGTCGCGTAGTAGGTCCCCTCCTTCAGCCCGCTGATCACGATCTTCTCGACGCTCCCTTCGAGGCCGTCGATGATCGCCTTCATGAGGTCATGGGAAAGGGGGCGCGGGAAGCTTCCCCGCTGCAACCCAAGGGCGATCGACATCGCCTCCGCTTCACCGATCCAGATCGGCATCGCCTTGCTCGAGTGTCGATCCTTGAGGAGGATCACCGGAGCGTTGTTCGAGGGGTCCACCAGCAGTGCCTTGATCTCGGCCTCTCGCATCGCGTTTCTCCTTTGTTTTCGCTCACGGCGATCGTTGGCGCCCCATTATACTCGCCCTTCTCCTGACTGACAACGGGCGCGAGCGGCGGCCGCCGCTCGACCGGGCGCGTCCTTTCCGGTTGCTCTCCTCATACGGGGCTCGTCCCACACCGGGAAGCGAGGCACTCGGTGAAGATCTCGAGGAGGCGACGGGTCGAGTTCTGGGTGGAGAGCTCCTCGGCCGAGCGGAGGGCGCCCAGGCGAAGCCGTGCGTGGCGCTCCGGGTCGTCCAGGAGGTCGAGGGCGACGCGGGCGAATCCCTCCTCCTCCTCCGGAGCGAGAAGGCCGTTCACTCCATCGCGGATGACGTCGAGGACGCCCATCTCCCCAATGGCGACCGCCGGGGCTCCCCCGGCCATCGCCTCCACCAGGACAAGGCCCTGCGTCTCGGTCTTCGAGGTGAACAGGAAGAGGTCGGCCGCCTTGTACAGGTCGATCAGTCGCGGCTGGTCGAGGAATCCGGTGAAGACGACCGAAGGGGAGAGGCCACTCTGTTCGGCCTGGGCCTTGAGCCTCTCGCGCTCGGGGCCGTCCCCGGCGAGGACGAGGATCGCTCGCCCTTCCGCGGCGCGGATCCGGCCGAAGGCAGAGAGGAGGAAGGAGAGGTTCTTCTCCTTCGCCAGCCTTCCCGAGTAGAGGAAGAGGGGGGCCTCCTCGGGGATCTCAAGCGCGCGGCGCGGCTCCCAGACCGCCTCCCTCTGAAACAGGTGGAGGTTGACGCCGGACGGCCAGATGTGGATTGGGCGGCGGACTCCGTAGCGGAGGAGCTCCTCCTTGATCGGCGTGGAGGGGGCCGTCACCGCCGTGCAGCGGTTACAGAAGGCGGCGGAGGCCTCCTCGGCCGTCCTCTTCGTCGGGCGCAGCGGCCGCGGCAGGTAGTGCCGATACTCGGAGAGGTACGTGTGGTAGGTGTGGACGTGGGGGATGTGATGGCGCAGCCCTGCCGCCAGGGCCACGAGTCCGAGCGAGAACGGCGAGTGGCTTTGCAGGACGTCGAGGTCCCGGAAGGTCCGCGCGGCCCGCCGGTCGTAGGGGAGGGCCACTCGGGCCGTCCGGTAGAAGATGAACGGACGCGCGCGGAAGCGGAAGACGCCCGCCTCCTCATCCTGGAAGTCGCCGTACTGCGGGGCATAGATGTAGGCCTCGTGCCCCTGTCGCTCGAGTTCCTCCTTCAACCAGTGGACGGCCGTCGTGACCCCGCTGATCTCGGGGAGGTAGGCGTCGGTGAAGAGCCCTACGCGCATGGTTCCTCCTTCCGGAAGTAGACGAGCTTCCCGCCGACGAAGGTCATCTCGACGGTGAGGTCGGCGATCCTCTCTGGGACCCGGCGGGGGTCCTGGTCGAGGACGACGAGGTCGGCGAGCCACCCCACGTCGATCCGTCCCTTCTCCTTCTCTTCGAACGAGAGGTAGGCTCCTCCCTCCGTGTAGCAGGCGATCCCCTCCTCGACGGTCACCCGCTGGCCCGGGTGAGGGGCGTTCACCGCCCAGTGAAGCCCGTACAGGGGGGAAAGCGGCATGCAGTCCGAACCGAAGGCGAGGCGGAGGCCGGAGTCGAGGACGAGGCGGTGCGGGTCGCTTTGGCGATCCCGATCCTCGCCGAGGCGCGTCTCGTACAGCTTCCCTTTTCCGGACCACGTCCCGACGAAGTTCGGCTGCATGGAGATCTGAAGGCCGAGGCGCCGCGCGCGCTCAAGGTGCCCTCGACTGGGGAGCTCGAAGTGTTCGATGCGATGGCGCAGGGCCTCCGACGATCCGACCGTCT
>CAYHEK010000059.1:0-2686 GCA_964355545.1 uncultured Thermotogae bacterium
GACCCCTCTTCGGGCGCGAACTTGTCAGGAGAGATCCGGATGTGTATCCTGACAGAGCTCGTAGTAGTGCTCACATGTCCTTCGTCGCACACGTCGCCTGCCCGGAACGCCTCCATGCTTACCTCCTCGGTCGCAACGCTTCCCCTTCGGTCGCCCTCCGGGCAGAAGAAACGAGCAAGAGGGAGGTGGTCGAGGTGAATGGGAGGAGTGTGGTTGTTGCACTTCTAGTGGCATCACTCGTGGGGGTCGGCCTGTTCGCGCAGAAGGTCACTGTTCTGCCGGTCGTCCCGCTTCTCGTGCTCGCGCCGACGCACTACCTGAGCGGGAATGGGGCCTCGCAGGAGGCCGTCCTCGGCACGGACAAGGGGGAGCAGAAGACCCAATTCCAAGGCGCAATCGAGCTCCAAGTGTGGGCATCGGGGACGGAGATCACGCGCATTGCTCTCTCGGGCCTGAACCTCGTGAGCAAGGGCGTGGAGACTGGGAACGGGCCCTCCGGGACCCTCGGCCTGATGCTCGGGCCGTCTTCGGTTCAGCTCACGTACGATCCGCGCACGGGTGCCGTGAGTGGCGAGCTCGAGATGATCCTGCACTACGAGCTCATCAACCGCCTGCGAGGGTTCCAGAAACAGGAGTGCCGCGGTGAGTGCGACGCCTTTGTGCCGTACACGCAGCGGATGGTCGGGAAGCTCTCGGCTCGATTCGCAAAGCCGTTGACCCCATCGCCGGAGGGGCGGGTCGACCTCACCGGGGAAGTGAGCTTCGACCTCAAGTCGGAAGACGTGACGCTCGTGAAGAGCGCGAAGTACACGTTCAACTGGGGGGTGAACTGGACTCTCTACCGGCCTGCGGTGGTCCTCAAGATCCAGCCCGTGTTTGTGGGAACGGGACCTTCCGATCCGAACGCGACGGGGAAGAACTTCAACACTCTGATGAACTACGCCCGCACGCTGTGGAACAAGTGCGGCACGGTGCGCTGTGTCGTGTTCAGCGTCAACTCGCCGATCTACGTCAACAACAACGCGTACAAGGTCCTCGATAACGAAGCGGAGGCAACGGCGTTCATGGCGGAGGTGAATGTCCCGGACGCTGTCGAGGTCTTCATCGCCGAGCGGATGGCGACGAGCCTCACCTGCTCCTGGGGAGGGGGGGCGTGCTGGTCGTCAGGCACGGCGTCGGCCCAAGTCGTGAGCTCAGACCAGCAGCTCGCCGTGCCCTGTAGTTGCCCGTGCCCAAGCTACTGCCCGTGTGGCCCCTGCCAGTGCGGTGTGGTGAACTACTACCACCTCGCCCACGAGCTCGGGCACGCGCTGAACCTCGCCCATCCCGGGCCACCCGGATCCCTCGCCGCGAGCTCCGCGACTTCGAACCTGGAGCCGAGCGGCTTCTGCTGCGATAACCCGAGCCTGCAGAGCGCTCAGAACTGCCGCAACGCCGGAAACCCCCTGCTCACCTTTGGACTCAGCCTCTGCAAGGGAAGCCCGGAGATCATGGATTAGGGGAAGAGCGCTTGCGTTTTCCACTGCGAGGGGAGCTCCGCCTCCCCTCGCTCGTCTTCCTCTCGCCTCCTCCAGAGTCCGGCGCCCGATTCCGCCGCTTGCCTGGCGTCTCGCTGCCGCGTCAGGCAATGAGTCTGCCGGACAGAGGCGCCCCCATCATCCCTGCGAAATCCGATCGTAGACCCTCCCGCTTTTCCAGGCTACACTCCCCGTAAGGAGGTCTTATGAGAAGAGTCTCGGTCCGAGTCGGCCTCGTCTCGCTCGCGTTTCTTCTCTGTGCGGGCGGGACGCCCGTCTTGGTGTCCTGCACGCAAGAGACTCCCCCGAGCACGAGCGAGCCCGAGCTGCGCTTCGGGCACATCGTCTGGAACGGCCTCGAGCGGACGTTCGCCACCTACGCCCCGGCGAACCTGGCGGACCCAGCTCCGCTCGTCTTCGTGCTTCACGGCGGGTCGAGCAGCGCAAACGGCGTTTGGAACGGGGATGACGGCCGCTCGTGGAAGGCCCTCGCCGACGAGCACGGGTTTCTCCTCGTCCTCCCGGAGGGGCGCTCCGATCCGGGCGACCCCGACCAGCACCACTGGAACGATTGCCGCACCGACCTCAACAACGCGGACGCCATCTCGGCGGAGGACGACGTCGGCTTCATCGCCCGCCTCATCGACCTCGCGGCGGCACGCGTCGCCATCGACCCGTCGCGGATCTACGTCACCGGGGCCTCGAACGGAGGGATGATGACCTATCGCCTGGCGATGCAGCTCGGAGAAACGCTCGCCGCCGCGGCAGCGATCATCGCCAATCTGCCCGACCCATCGGAGTGCCCGTTTGAGGCGGAGCCGATCCCAATCCTCATCATGAACGGCACCGCGGATCCTGTCATTCCCTACAACGGCGGCTGTGTAGCAGGCGTCGCCTGTGATCGGGGCAGCGTCCGCTCGACGGAGGCGACCGTCGCCTTCTGGGTCGACGTGAACGGTGCCTCCTCGGTCCCGGAAGAGGTCGCCCTGCCGGACACCGTGCCCTCGGACCACTCGACGGTCACCGTGTTCAGCTACCGTGGTGGAGCGTCTGGGAAGGACGTCGTCTTCTACAAGATCGACGGCGCCGGGCACAGCATACCGGGCCCAGACCCGATTTCAATCTCGGTGGAACGCGTGGCCGGACCGAAGAACCGCGACATCGACGCC
>CAYHEK010000059.1:2786-9656 GCA_964355545.1 uncultured Thermotogae bacterium
GAGCAGGGTGTTGACCGGAGTGAGCGGCAGGGCCCTCGCGATTGGCTGGAGCCAGGCAGGCAGGATGGCGATCGGCAGGAAGAACTCGGAGAGCATGATCATCGGCATGTACATCGACCAGATGATGATGTTCGCCGAGCGAAACGACCGGGCGATGCTGCCCACGGCGCTGCCGATGGCGAAGAAGGTGACCATGCCCAGCACGGTCACCCCGCCGAACGCGACCCAGGATCCGAGAACCTGGACGTTCAAGAAGACCTTGCCGACGGCGAACAGAATGAGGATCCCCACGACCACAAAGGCGAACTGACTCATGGAGAAGCTGAGGACCAAGGTCGCGGTCTTGACCGGCGTTACCCTGAGCCTCCGGAGCACGCCGTTCTCCCGGTAGTTCGTCAGCGTCAGGGGCGCACCGATGAACGAGGCACTGAGGATGACCAGGCCGATGCTTCCGGGGAGAAGGAAACTCGCGTAGTTCAGCCCTTCGTAGCCGGAACCCGGCATCGGTTGGCTGAAGATGACCGCATTGAAGGCCATCCACAGCGCGGGAAAAGCAAGCGACCAGAAGACCATCAACGGGTCCCTCAGGTTAAGCTTGAACTCGTTCCAGGCGAGCGCGAGCAGACCCCTCATTCCCGAAGCTCCCTTCCCGTCAGCGCGAGGAAGACGTCGTCTAGGTTGGGAGCCTCAGTGCGGATGCCGGCGAGCCGGAATCCTTCCCGGTCCGCCAGCCGCACCAGCTCCTGGAGCGTCCGGTCCCCGTCCGCGGTGAACAGGGCGAAGCCGCCCTCGACCTTCTCCGCTCGGCTGACCGCCGGCAGCTTCTCGAACGCGCTCGGAGCGATGTCTTTGCCCTCGACCCGGAACAGCACCTTGGACCCACCGCGGAGGCTCCTGACGAGGTTCTCCGGCGTGTCCAACGCGATGAACCTCCCGTGGTCGATCACGGCCACCCGGTCGCACAGGTGCTCGGCCTCCTCCATGTAGTGGGTCGTGAGGAAGACGGTCTTCCCGCGACTGGCTACGTCCTTCACGAGTTCCCACATCGTCCTTCGCGCCTGCGGGTCGAGGCCGGTCGTGATCTCGTCGAAGAAGAGGACCTGCGGATCGCTCACCAGGGCAAGCGCGATGGCCACTCGCTGCTTCTGCCCGCCCGAGAGCTTCCGAAAGCGGCTGTTCAGCTTGTCCTCCAAGGAGAGGGTCTTGAGAAGCCCTTCCGGGTTGGGGAGAGGCCGGCGATAGAGGCTCGCAAACAATCGGACGGCCTCTCTCACCTTGATGTTCGGCTGGATGGAGGTCGTCTGGAGCTGGACGCCGATCTTCTCCTTCAGCTCCTGGGCCTCCTCCGCAGGATCGAGGCCAAGCACCCGGATCGAACCGCTATCTGGCGTCCTCAGGCTCTCGAGCATCTCGATGAGCGTGGTCTTCCCCGCCCCGTTCGGCCCTACGAGGCCGAAGATCTCGCCGTCCTCGACGCGGAAACTGACGTCGTCGACGGCGACGAGATCTCCGTAGCTCTTCGTAACATGCTCGCACTCAACGATGGCACTCATGGAGCCCGATTCTAGCACAGACCTAAGCGGGCATCGAAGGATGACGACGGAAGCCCGCCTTCTCGTTCCGTGGAGAAAAGAGGGCATGTACCCCTCAAATCCGAAGGGCGCGAACGCGCGGGCCGCCTTGCCTCGCCCTTGTCGGCCGGCTATGCTCGAAGCCATTCGCGAAGGAGGGGGTCTGTGACTGGCAAGGAGAGGTACGAGGAAGGGAAGTCGATCGCCATCATCGGCGGAGGCGTCGCCGGCCTGTGCGCGGGCTGCTACGCGCAGATGAACGGCTACAACGCCAGGATCTTCGAGATGCACAGCCTCCCTGGAGGCGTCTGCACCGCCTGGACGCGGAACGGCTACACGATCGATAGCTGCATCCATTGGCTCGTCGGCTCGGGGCCCGGCCTCGGCTATCACCGGCTGTGGAAGGAAGTCGGCGCGCTCCAGGGGCGGACGATGATCAACCTCGACGAGTACCTGCGCATCGAGTGCAAAGACGGCCGCGCCCTCATCCTCTACGGCGACGTCGACCGTCTCGAGCGGCACCTCCTCGAGCTGGCTCCGGAGGACGCAGGAGCGATCCGCGCCCTTACCCGCGCTATCCGCACGTTCACGCGGTTCGACCTCCCCGTCGACAAGGCGCCCGAGCTCTACACGTGGAAAGACAAACTGGGCATGCTCCGCGCCATACTTCCGTTCGCGAGGCAGTTCATGAAGTGGCGGAGCGTCTCGCTCGCCGACTTCGCCGGGAAGCTCAAGAACCCGTTCCTGCGAGAGGCCCTCTCCGCCCCTCTCGCCGACGCCCCCGAGTTTCCGATCATCGCGCTCATCATGCCGCTCGCTTGGCTCCACAAGAAGACCGCCGGCTACCCGGCGGGCGGCTCCCTCCCGTTCGCGCGGGCGATCGAGAAGCGGTTCCTCGACCTGGGCGGTTCAGTTCAGTACCGGGCGCGGGTATCGAAGATCCTTGTTGAGAAGGACCGCGCCGTGGGTGTGCGGCTCGACGACGGCACCGAGCACCGCGCCCACGTCGTCATCTCCGCCGCCGACGGGCGCACGACGATCTTTGACATGCTCGGGGGACACTACGTCAGCGAGACGATCAGGGGCTACTACGAGAAGCTCGCCCTGTTCCCGCCGCTCCTATACATTGGCTTGGGCATCGCCGATCCGCTCAAGGAACTGCCGTCCACCGTCTCGGGGACGAGCTTCCCGCTTGACCCCCCGATTGTGATCGACGGGAAGGAGCGCGACCGTCTGTCGATGATGGTCTACAACTTCGATCCCAAGCTCGCGCCGGCGGGGAAGACCGTGCTCGTCGTCTCACTCAACTCCGACTACGACCGCTGGAAGAAGCTAGAAGAGGATCCCGAGCGCTACCGGGCGGAGAAGGAGACCGCAGCTGAGAAGGTGATCGAGGCGCTCGAGCAGCGCATCCCCGGCATCCGCGGGAAGGTCGAGATGCGGGACGTGGCGACGCCGGCGACGTGGGAGCGCTTCACCGGCAACTGGCGCGGGAGCTACGAAGGCTGGTTCCCCAGCGCGAAGATGATTCGGATGCGGATGAGCAAGACCCTGCCCGGCCTCGAGAACTTCTACATGATCGGCCAGTGGACCACGCCCGGCGGCGGCCTGCCGCCCGCCGTGTCCTCCGGCCGACACGTCATCCAGATCCTGTGCAAGAAGGCCGGCCGCAAGTTCGTCGCGACCGAACCGTAGAGCGAAGGCGCGCGAGTAGCAGCAGACCAGAGCCGAGGGATCTGTTTGCGGGACTCCCTGGTTCAGCACCATCCTGAAGGATACCCTGGATGAGAGAGACGACGGGGCGGCATTTCAAAGTCGAGCAGTGTCCACGAAGGATCTGCGGACCCCGGGAGCGACATCCCCGTCAGGAGATCAGTCTGCCGGACAGGAGTCTCCCCCGCCACCTCCTCGTAAAACAATGGTAGACGCCACACCCCGCATTTGACCGGAAGCACAAGACGTCCATAATGGACGCTTCGGTCGGTTCATGGCGAAGTGAAGGAGGCAGACATGAGACTTTTCTCGGCGGCGATTCGGCTGGTGGGCTGCGTGGCCATCTTGGCATTCCTAGTGAACGTCGCCCAGGCTTCACAGCCGGTGCCACCCGATCAGGTGCTCGGGATACACACAACGAAAGCCACAGGCGAGAAGAGGCTGATCGTGGTCTTCGTCGACTTCCCGGATGTCACGCGCCAGTACTCCACGCAGGCGATCTCAGACAGGATCCTGAAGAACGTGAATCAGTACTTCTACGCCGCTTCGTACGGCGCGATGTGGTTCCGCGGCGAGGTCGCAGGGCCGTACGTGCTGCCCCACCCGGTTGAGGACTACCGGATCTCGTCGCGCAACCTCGAGGTCGACCCCACGCGCGTGCTCTCGCTCATCCGGGACGCGGTGGACGCGGCCGATGCCGACGTCGCGTTCTCCGACGATGCCTACGTGGTCCTCGCCCTGGGGGCTACCCACGTGGAGTACGGCATGGTGGGGCTGTGCGGCTTCCCGGGGATGCTTGGGTGGTCGAGCACGGCCGTTCTGACCACTCGAAGCGGGGAACGCGTCCAGAACGCAGCCATCTTCTGCGAGAACGCGCACCTGGGCACGTACGTGCACGACATCACCCACATGCTTGGCGGCGCGGTGGATGGGAAGCGGCTGACGCCCTGCCTGTACGACCATGACATCCAAGCGCAGGGGAAGGATCTCGAGGACTGGCCCGCGTGTCTCGTTAACATGGGATACTGGGACCCTCTGTCTTCCCACTTCCCCTACGATCGAGAGCTGCCGCCTGCGGGGTTCTCCTCTTGGACGAAGCTGCGTCTCGGGTGGATCGATCCGGCCAAGGTGGTCCTGGTCGCTCCGGGGCAGACGGCCACGGTCCGGCTCGACCCGCTGGCAGACCCGACCTCCGCCACGCTCGTGATCAAGATCCCGCTCTCCGCGGAGACCTACTACCTGGTGGAGAACCGTCAGTCGATCAACTCGGATGTCAACCTGCCCTCGTCCGGCGTTCTGGTGCTGTACGCCGACGACACCGTGGGCGAGTGCCGACACGGGGCGGCGCCCGTGAAGGCCGTCGATGCGAACCCGCAGGTTCCCTATCTCATGGACGCGACCTTCGACCTTGGGAAGGGGAGGGTGTTTGTGGATGTGGAGAGGAACCTGGCCATCGTCCTGCTAGAGAAGGTGGACCAATCCTACGACATCCTCATCACGACCCCGATCGTGGCAGCGAGCTACCTGCCCTGATGCGCACGCCGCCCCCCGCAGCGGGGCGAGCCGTTGGGAACGGGGTCCACTATTGGATCTCGCGGGGATGATCGAGGCACCTCCGTCCGGCAGACGGTCCGCTTGACGGGGGTGTGGCTCTTGGGGTCCGTGGGCTCTTTCGAGTCACTGCTCAACTCTGGATTGTCGCCCCGGGCGGCAAGGTCAGAAGCCATGCTGAGTATCGAGAAGCAAGCTCTGACCCGCCTGCCGCGAAGGCGAGAGCGATGGAGAGGCCTGAGAAACGAGAAGAGCTTGTGCGCCTGCGCTCTGTCCTGAAGCCGGGAGACGTCGGGGCGATCGTCCACTTGCACAGCGTGGTCTACACGCAGGAATACGGTTGGGACTCCACGTTCGAGGGGTACGTCGCCGAGGGACTCGCGAGGTTCGCCCTATCCCACAATCCCCGGGACGACCGCCTGTGGGTCGCCGAGGCGAACGGGCAGATTGTCGGCTCCATCGGCGTCGTCGGGCACTCTACCTCAGAGGCCCAACTGCGATGGTTCCTCGTCCATCCGGCGTGGCGCGATCGGGGCCTCGGACACCGCCTTCTCAATGAGGCGCTTCAGTTCTGCCGCGAACGCCGGTTCGGGTCCCTCTTCCTCTGGACGACGAGCGATCTTGAGGCCGCGGCGCACCTCTATCGGTTGGCCGGATTCCGCAAGACGGAGGAGAAGACACATCGGACCTGGGGACAGACGGTCACTGAGGAGAGATACGCCATGTCTCTGTGAGTTGCGGCGGTCCCGTGCACCGGACTGGCGTGCTGATGACGGCGGTCAAGAGCTTTTCGGCCTCAGTCCTCAATGGTCGAGCCGCGCTTCTGCGGTGGAACAACTGTGCAGGAAGCAAGACCTGACGCGGACGTGCCCTATGGAAAGAGTCCTTGCCATTGTACCCCACTTGTGCTACAGTGGCCCGAGCGATGGAGGTGGGGCGATGAACAAGACTGCAACTGTGCGGGCGCGTTTGGAGCCGGAGCTGAAGGATCGCGCTGAGGTGGTTTTCCACCGTCTCGGCCTCAACGCGACGCAGGCGATCACGCTCTTCTACAAGCAGGTTGAGCTTCGCGACGGACTCCCATTTGACCTAGTCATTCCCACTGCGCTTACCAAGAGGACGTTTGAGCACACCGACAGCGGCCGCGACGTGGTCATGTGTGAAGATGTGGACGACCTGTTCAAGAAGCTTGGGGTGTGATGCTCACTCCCGCGTTCACCAAGCAGTTCCGGAAGGACGTGGGGCGCGCCAAGAGACAAGGTAGGAATCTCGAGAAGTTCAAGATCATCGCCCGCGCTCTCCTCGCGGGCGAGTCACTCAACGCGATTCACCGAGACCACCGTCTGATCGGCGCCCACGCCGGACGGCGGGAGTGCCACATCGAGGCTGACTGGCTCCTCATCTATAAGCTGGAACCGACGCGGGTCATCTTCGAACGAATGGGCAGCCATTCCGACCTGTTCCAGATGTAGGCGACGGGGGTACACCATCATTCTCGTCGCATCAGCGGGAAAGGAGGCCGACTCCTGTCTTTCGCTCCGAGCGCCCCACGATGCCCTCAGGCAGGGTGAGGGGGGACGAAGTCAAGAGTAAAGCCTGCCCCCTCCGCCTCGTGGATTCGCCGCATGGTCCAGAAGGCACCGCGACCCGCCATCGGCACCAAGGAGAAGGGATGACTGAAAGGATGCACGGCTATCACTTCGTCCGCGAGGACCGCAAGCTCGGCGATGGTCAGAAGCTCCGCGTGGGGAAGGTCTACCGCCTACCACCCGGGGCCAAACCCATGCTCCGCAAGCAGGGCTACCACGCTTCGGCGGACGTGCTCGACGCGCTCGGCTATGCCCCAGGCCCGATCCTTTGCCGCGTAGAACTTCGCGGCACCATCATCCACGGCACCAACAAGGCGGTGGCCACCGAGTGCAAAGTGCTCTCCGCTCGTGACGTGACCCGCGACCTGTACGAGTTCGCCGTCTGGTGCGCCGAGCGCGCCCTCAAGGCCGAGCGCAAGGCCGGGCGCGAGCCCGACCCTCGCTCA
>CAYHEK010000060.1:0-9557 GCA_964355545.1 uncultured Thermotogae bacterium
CCGGCCATGGCCGCGGTGTGGGGACTGGTGAGGCGGCGGGTGTTCCTCCTGTACCTGGGGATCGGCCTCGTCGGCGCCCTCCTCCTTGGCTACGCCTACAGCCTCGTGAGCCGGCTCGTCTGAGAAAGAAAAGCGCCCTCCTGTCCCTCCCGTGCTGGCGGACAGGGATCTTCCGGGAATGGGCCCGGTGGGGTGGATGTCCTCGCGCGGAGCGGATACGATTCGCGCGATCCTCTGATCCATTCATTCGGTGGGAACCAGGATATGAAGCGATTGTTTAGACGCGCGTTCTTGCTTGCGAAGCGGTTCTGGCGTCTTTCTGGGGCGCACAACCTGAACCCCAAGGTCTTTCTCGTTCTCTCTGCGCTGGGAATCGTCGTCCAGATTCTGTACTACCTTCCCTGGCTCAAGGAATTCAACCTGGACCTCGCCTTCCTCGCCTTCCTGCGCGTCCTCGCGCTCATCGGTCCGCTCTACATCGCCCTGCGGGGGAAGCGGATCGCCGCGCTCGTCAACGCGTCGTTGCTTGTCTCCTGGATCCTCGGGACCACCTGGCACGTCTGCTACTTCGTTTACCTCTTGTAGGCGGCCTCGGCCCTTCGGGGTGTGACGTGAAGAGGAGGTGGCGCCTGGCACTAACCCGGGTCGAGTACTGGGAGAAGTGGCGTGGGGAGGAATGGGAGGCGATGGCCGCCCTGGCGCGAGCGTTCAACGCGGCGCAGGGGACCTACGAGGTAGTGATGACCCCGGCAGGCGACTGGTCCTCTAGCCCGGATCTCCCTCGTTTCCTGCGCGCTCAGGGGGAGGGTGCGCCGCCCGACCTGATCGGCCTGGAGGACCAGCACGTGGTCGACCTCGCGGAACAGGAGGCCCTGGCTCCTCTGGACGAGCTGGTTGGGACAGGCCCGCTTGCTCGGGCCGGGTTCCGCGACGCCTTTCTGCGGCTCAGTGAGCACAGGGGGACGCTCTATGGGGTGCCGATCTCCGCGGACGTCGTCACCCTGTACGTCAACCTGAAGAGCGCAAGGGGGACCCCGTTCGAGGGCGGGGTCGTCCCGGCCGGCCTCGAGGCGTTCGACGCGGGCTTGGAGGAGCTGCGGCGGCAGGGGAAAGTCGGCCTCGTTCCCACCTACCCGGGCTGGTGGCCGCAGGCGTGGGTCTTCTTCTTCGGCGGGGATTGGTACGACGCAAGAGGGCGATTCGTCCCCGATCAGCCGGCGAACGTCCGTGCCTACGACTGGGTCGCCTCCTTCCGCCAACGCTTCGACCTTGCGGCGTTCGCCGATCCGGTCCACCCGATCGGCGCGCGCGACCCAGATCCATTCCTGCAAGGCGAGGTTGCGTTTGTCCTAGAGGGGGACTGGCTCGTCCGACGGCTGACGAAGACGCCGGATCTTAAGTGGGCGCCCGCCGCCGTCCCGACCGTCTGCGGGAGGCCCGCCTCTCTCATTGTGGCTGACCTTTTGTGCGTCCCAAGAGGCGCCCGGCATCCGGAGGGCGCGGCCGCGTTCGTCTCCTTCCTCCTAGAACCGACGAGGATCGAGCAGTTGGCCTTGGGGCAGGGGAAGGTCTCCCCGCTTTCCAATTGGTCTGCGGGCTTCCGCGCCCGGCATCCAAACCCTCACCTTGAGGCACTGGGGAAGATCCTCACCTCAGCCGATCTCTTCCACGACCCGCGCGTCCCCGGCTGGCTCGCGACCCTCGAGCGGATCAAGGCCGCCTTCGCCCTCATCTGGGCTGGGAGCGAGACGGTCCCCGCGGCCCTCGCCCGCCTGCGCCGCGCGGACTGACCCTCCTCGGGGTGAGGGGATCGCAGAAGCGGGCGCGGACCGATCCGTTTCTGGCAAAACGGCGGATCGAATGGCGATAACTGGCTTTGGAAAAGGGCCGAGTCATCTCTTCGCCCAAGTCGTTCCACTCGAAGCGCATCCGCCTTGAGGAGGAAAGCGAGAGCTTTTCCGCTTGGAAGCACGTTGGAACGCCAGTCCGTTCTCTCGCCCACCGAGAGCGATGCCCGGTCGCTCAGCCGGCCATCCTCCGGTTCATCTCCCAGGCGAGGTCGGTTGACGCAATTTCCGGGGCGAGAACCGGCCGATGGGCCCAGGCAGGGCCCTTCTCCCCTCGCGCGGAGGACCTCGCGAGTTTCCCCGCGGCCTCTCCGCGGATGGCGCTCCCGAGGCGCGCTACCCCTTCGGCGATTCGGTCTTCCGGCTCGCACGCGAAGTTCAAGCGCAGGCTCCGCTTTCCCCCCCGCCCCTCTGGGTAGAACAGGGAGCCGGGGACGTACGTCACGCCCGCGCGAAGGGCCTCGTCAAGGAGGGGCTTCGCCGAGAGGCCGTGCTCCAGTTCTCCCCACAGGAAGAGCCCACCCGCGGGGCGGACGAAGCGGATGAGGCCGTGACAGTTCCTCTCCAGGCCCTCGCACATGGCGTCTCGGCGCCCACGGTAGACGGAGACGATCGTGTCCAGATGCGCGTCGAGCCACGGGATGATCGCGCATGCCATGGCCTGGCCGAGGCCGGACGTGGACGCCTCGATCGAGTTCTTGAGCGGCGCGAGCTGGCGGGCGACTCGTTGCGGGCCGACGAGCCACGCGACTCGCAGAGCAGGGATGATCGCAGAAGAGGTTCCCATGTACAGGACGTGGTTTTGGCGATCGAGTGCCTTCAGGGCGGGGAGTGGATGGTCCTCATAGTGGAGGTGACTGTAGGCGTCGAGCTCGAAGATCGGGACATGATGTCGGTAGGCAACCTCAAGAAGGCCTTGCCGCCGCGCGAGGGACATCGTGATCCCCGTCGGGTTCTCGAAGGTCGGTTCGACGAAGATGAGCTTGGGGTGGAACCGCTTGAGGATCCCTTCCAATACGTCGAGTCGGAGTCCCTCTTCGTCCATCGGGACGAGGTGCACCCGCGCTCCCAGCGTGCGGAGCGCGCGGAGCGCTGCCGGGCACGTCGGGGAGGCGGCGGCGACCCCGTCACCGTGCCCGAGGAGAGCCTGGCCGACGACGAAGATCCCCTGCTCCGCTCCCGAAAGGATGAGCACTTGGGAAGGGGTTGCGCGAATTCCCTCGAGTTCGAGGCGTTCCGCCACGAGTCTTCGCAGCCGGAGGTCTCCCTGGGGGGGTGGATGGCCGAGGATCCCCTTCTCTCGGAGGAGGGGCTCGGCAAGGGCCTCCTGCACTCCGTAGAGGGCGGAGACGTCTCCGGAGGCGACCTCGAGCGCAAACGAGATCAGATTCTCTCCGACATCGGCGAGGGCCTGCTCCGGCCCAAGGCCGCACCTCGCCTCGGAGACGCACTCCGTGTACAGCGCCTCCCAGGCGAGGAGGTGGCGCTCTGAGGCCACCGGTCTGTCTGGACGATAGGGAACCACGACCGTTCCCCCTCCGGATCGCCCCTCGATCAACCCCTCGCTCCACAGCCTTCGATAGGCGTTCACAACGGTCGTTCGGTTCACGTCGAGCGCCTTCGCCAGCTCGCGCGTCGGCGGGAGGTGAGTCTGTTCAGGGAGGGCGCCCAAGAGGATCAGATCGCGGAGCTGCTCGTGGATCTGAAGGTACAAAGGAGAGCTCCCGCCGCGGTCAATCTCGACTAGCATGCCGTCGCCTCCTCTTGGACGAGTCCGAGGAGCATTGAGGGTACGGAATGCACCCCTGTTTGTCCAGAACCAAGCGGTGCGACCAAAGATCGACCAAGTACGCTGGATAAGAGACTGGGATTCGCGTCGTGCCTAAAAAGGGCTTCGCTTTCCTGTCCTGCCGCGGCCTTCGGCTTGGTTGATCCGTGTCTCGCCCAATCGAGCGGATGTCCTCCGAGCGATGGGAAAAGGTGTCCTGGAGCGCTGCGCCACTCGCTCTTGACGACGGGGACGGTCGAGCTAAGATCTATAAGCGAGGAGGTGATGAAAGGGAAGAGTGTCGCATAGGGAAAGACAGCGCACGGGCTGGGAAACTTTTCCCAGCTGACGAGGAGGAGGTTCTCCACCTCGAGGTGGGGCTAACTCGGACGGCTTGTCCGGGGAAAATCGAAGGATCAGCGGATGCCTCCAGGGCGAGCACAGCCCTTTCCTTTCCCTCCACAGCGGAAGCGGCGTCGCGAAAACCGCCGGGCGACCGGCGGGACAGGCGGTCGTTTCGTGCCAGGAAGGCCTTGGCGAGCGGCGCTCCTGGGATTGGCGTCCTTTGCCGAGTCCTCGCGACAATAAGCTCTCTCGATGGAGGGAACCATGACCACGAAGCGCGTTTTGAAGAAGGTATCCACACCGTTTGAGCAGTTCCACCCCGACGGGGCGATCGTGATGATCAACATGGTCGACCCGCAAGTAAGCACGCTCCGCGTCTTCCTTGACGCCCTCGTAGAGGGGGACCTTCCCTACTTCTGTGTTGCGAACAAGATGGACCTCGCCGGAGACGACGAGCTCCACCGCGTGCGCGCCGCCCTGGGAAAGGAGGCGATCCCCGCGTCCATGACGCAGGGGAATGGGATCGACCTGGTCGAGGAACGGATTCGGGAGGTCTTCTCCCCCGGTGCGAGGATCGCGATCCTCGGGGTCTTCAACAGCGGAAAGACGAGCCTGATCAGCCGCCTGACTGGCCTTGAGCTTGCGATCGGCGACCTTCCCGGGACGACCCTCGAGTTTCAATCCCACCCCTACGGCCCGTACACCCTGATCGACACGGTCGGCCAAGTGATCGACATCAACAAGCCGATGATGGTGAGCGTTGACCTCTCCGATTGCGCGACGCGGCGGGAGAAGCTTGCCCGCGTCCTGCGTCAGGACGCCGAGGGGATCCTCGCCACCCAGGAGACCGCCCTCCCTGGGCTGGAGAGGGTCGTGGACGTGCTCAGCCGGCAAGTCGCGGAGGGACACAAGGTGGTGGTGACGGGCGCCGGCGCGAGTGCCCTCGTCGCCATGGAGATGGCCGGCCAAGGGCTCGAGACCGGGGTCCCGATCCTCGTCTTCACGAACAACTTCGCCGACGCGCAGCCGGTCGCCTTCTCCAAGGGCATCGGCGAGGAAGAGGGGGGACTCTCCCGCTACATCGCGGCGGCGGTGAACGCAGAGGACGTCATGATTGGGGTCTCGGCGAGCGGTGGGACTGGATTCGTCTACGACGCTTTGGCGAGGGCCCGGGCGAAAGGAGCGATCACCGTCGCCATCACGGAGAACGTCGACACGCCCCTCGGAAAGGCGGCGGACTACGTCATCAAGAGCAACGCCAAGCCGGAGGGGCCCTCCTCGAGCAAGATCCAGGCCGCGCACCTCGCGATCGTCCACGCCCTCCTTCTTACCCTGGCCGACGAGCGCGGGCTCACCGCGGACCAGTCGATCGGGTTCATGATGCCCGAGCCGGTGGCGACGAAGAAGATGGGGATCAAGTAGACACAGGTTTATCCTGAGCGGCCCTGCTTGCCGACACGCGCTCGTCGGGTTGGTCGTCGCGGGGATCGGGATCCTTCTCGTTCAACTGCGGCGCTCGGCCCGCCCGCGCGGGACCTCTTGACATTCCGGAGGGAGTCTTGGATAGATAGATCGGGCTCGCGGGATAGCCGCGCTCACGGGTCTTGTCTCTCGGGAGGCACCGTGGTGAGGACGGGTCGAGAGGGTCCGCAGGCGGTGGAGGTCGACCTCGTCGGAGGAGATCCCACCATTGCGGATCGACTTGCCGGGGAATGAAAGGAGGATCCTGTGAAGATGCGCGAGCGCTGGATCGTGACACTCCTTTACCACCTCGACACCGAGGTCGATGACAAGACAAGGGCAAAGGTCCTCGAGGCCTGCGGCCGGACCTGCCTTCCTGCGTCGCTCAAGGAGAAGGCGCGCAAGCTCCACAAGAGCGCGGACGGACTCGACGGCTTCCTACAAGGGCTCGAGAAACTTTGGCCGCAGGTGAAGCGCGCAGGGGGAAGGGTCTTCGTCGTCTATCCCCAGTGCTACTGCCACCTCTTGAAGGGCTTCTCCGGGAAGATCTCCCCGAGCTTTTGCCTGTGCTCGGTCGGGTACGTGAAGGAGCTCTTCGAGCACGCCCTGGGGCGGCCGGTCGAGGTCGACCTCGAGACCTCGATCGTCCGCGGCGATGCGGAGTGCCGGTTCGCGGTGAAGCTCTAGTGGAGAAGAGAGCGTCCGCTCGGGAGGAGGTTCGCCGTGCAATCCCCTGCCTCCTTGAGCGGATCGAGGAGCCGGATCGCTTCTCTTCGGAGCTCCGTGGACTCCTCTTCTCCCTGGGGAGTCCCGAGGGCGCGGCGGGCGCGGCGCGGTTCATCCCGGGACTCGCGGAGAGCTTCGGGGTCCCCGTCCCAGTGCTCTCCGTCATTGCGGGAGAACTGTGGCGATGGGGGAAGGCCCGCTCGGGGGAGGCGATCGCACTGGTAGAGCGCCTCTGGCGGAGCGGGACCCGCGACGAGCGCGTCGTCGCGGCGAAGCTCCTCGAACGCCTGGGGAAGCTCGACCCCGAGAGGACTCTGGACGTCGCCTCATCCTTCGTCGGCGACCTGCGCAACTGGGAGGAGTGCGACCAGCTCGCCTGCTTTGGCCTCAGGAACGTCGTTCAGGCTTGGCCCGACCTCGTCCTGCCACGCTGCAAGGTCTGGGTGAAGAGCCCGGACAAGTGGGCGCGGCGGTTCGCCGTCGCCGTCCTGACGAGCCTGCCCAAGGATGAGGGGTATCGTCCTTCGGAGCGCGAGTTTGACCTCCTTGACCAGGTCCTCTTCGACCCGGCGCGGGAGGTGCAGGACGCGGTCGCCTGGGCCCTGCGCGAGATCGGGAAGCGCCATCCCGAGGCAGTGGCGGGCTACCTTCACCGCCATGCGAGGAGCGCGAACCGCTACACGCGGCGGATCGTGAGGCTCGCCCTGAAGGGACTCCCCGAGGCGGAGCGGGCGAGCGTGGAGCGGACGCTCGAGGGAGAATGAGGCCGATGTCAGAACCAGGAGGCGAGCGATCCTTGGCTGGGGCGTGCGGCCTCTACTGCGGGCTCTGCCCGAGGTACCAGTCGAAGGCGGCGGGCCGCTGCCCCGGCTGCCACTCCGGCGAGATGCGCTCCTACTGCGGCGTCTGGCGATGCTGCGTCACGAAGCACGGCTACCACACCTGCGCCGAGTGCAAGGAATCCCCCTGTCCGAGGCTCCTGCGCGCCCTGAAGGTCGAGGAGGGACTCGACAGCTTCATGAGCCACCGGCCGGCCCTGGGGAACCTCGCCCGCATCCGCGAGGCGGGGCTCGAGACGTACCTCTCCGAGCAGAGGGAGCGGCGACTCCTCGTGGAGGAGCTCCTTGAGGGATACAACGAGGGCCGCTCGATGAGCTTCTACTGCGCGGCGTGCGCCCTCCTCCCCCCGGATGAGGTTCGCCGGGTCGTCGATCGGGTCCGCGACGCGCTGTCGGAGGAGGCGACTCCGGAGGAGGAACTAAAGGCGAAAGCCAAGGCCATGAGGAATGCCCTCCAAGAGCTGGCGGAGGAGACGGGGGTCGACCTGCGACTTCGGAGGAAGCGATGAGGCGGAAGGATAGAGAGATCACCGACCGCACCGCGATCGAGGCGATCCTCAAGCGAGCGACGGTCTGCCGGATCGGCCTGTGCGGGAGGGACGGGCCGTACGTCGTCCCGATGAGCTTCGGCTACGAGGCCGGCCGCCTCTACCTCCACTCCGCCCCCGAGGGGAAGAAGCTCGACCTCATCCGCGAGGACCCCCGCGTCTGTTTTGAAGTCGACCTCGACCACGAACTCGTGCGGAACGAGGTCCCCTGCGAGTGGACCCTCCGCTACCGGAGCGTGATCGGCTTCGGCCGGGCGGTCCTCGTCGAGGATCCGGAGGAGAAGCGTCGCGGCCTCGACCTCATCCTGCGCCAACATGGAGGGAGCCCCCGACCGGTCCCGGAGAGGAGTCTGGCCGGGGTGGCCGTGATCCGGATCGAGGTCCAAAAGATGACGGGAAAGGAGTCGAGGGGTTGAAGGAAGAGGTCCTGGACTGGCTCCTTGACCCGGGGAATCCCTCCGTGCGCTACTTTGCCCTGCGCGACCTCCTCGGCCGGCCCGAAGACGAGTCCGAGGTCGCGGCGGCGCGGGCCGCGATCCCGCGCTCTCGGCCGGTCGAGCGGATCCTCGCTCGACAGGAGCCGGACGGGCACTGGGGCGACCCGGAGAGTCCCTACCTCCCCAAGTACAAGGCGACCTACTGGACGGTGATGCTCCTAAGCGAGCTTGGCCTCTCGCGCGAAGACGAGCGAGTGCGGCGCGCGGCGGAGTCCCTCTTCCGCTTCCAAGAGGACTGTGGCGGGTTCGCCGAGTGCGGGGAGGAGGGGGCGCGCCGCGAGTACAGCCGCGTTGCGGAGAGGAGGAGGGCGAAGGGGAAGGAGCCGCCGGAGGAGGGAGCGTTCGTCGCCGACTACGTCCACCAGGCGACCCTCTCCTGCCTGACCGGGAACGTCCTCGCCGCCCTCCTGCGCATGGGATTCGCGGACGATCCGCGGCTCGCCCGCGCGGTCGACTGGCTCCTTGGGGTCCAGAACCAGGACGGCGGCTGGCTCTGCCCGTACTGGAAGGCGCACGTCCGCGACCGCCACTCCTGCTTCTTCGGGACGATCTCCCCGCTCGAAGCCCTTTCCGAGCTCCCGCCGGACCGACGCTCGCCGGCGATCGAGGGGGCCGCCGGCCGGGCGGCGGAGTTCCTCCTCGCGCACCGCCTCTACAAGGCCGACCACCACGGCTTCCGCGTGATCAATCCCGGCTGGCTCACCCCGAGCTTCCCTTTCTCGTACAACTACACCGTCCTCCGCGGCCTCTCCGTCCTCTGGCGCCTCGAGATCCGCGACGAGCGGACGGAGGACGCCCTGGAAGTCCTCCGAGAGAAGCGGAGGGAGGACGGGACGTGGCTCCTCGAGGGGACGCCCGCGGGAAGGATGCAGACGAGCCTCGAGAAGAAGGGAGCCCAAAGCAAGTGGATCACCCTCGCCGCCCTACGCGTCCTGGGGAAGGGATCGCCGTCGCACAAGGTCGCCGCATGAAAGCCCTGGGGATCTCGGGTAGCCCGCGCGTGGGCGGGAACACCGACTACCTCGTCGGCCGCGTCCTCGCCGGCGCCGCGGAGCGAGGGGCGCACGGCGATCGGGTTTCCCTTCGGGACCTCGAGGTCCGGCCCTGCGCGGCGTGCGCGCGCTGCGGCGAGAGCGGGGAGTGCGCGACGAGCGACGACTTTCCGCGTCTCCTTGCGCAGATGAAGGAGGCCGACGCGATCGTCCTTGGGTCCCCCGTCTGGTGCGGCACGGTCACGGCGCAGATGAAGGCCCTGATCGATCGAGCCGACCAGAGCCAAGTGGTGATGGAGAAGGGCCCGAATGGGCGGACCCTCTTCCGGAGCCGACTCCCGGCGGGGAAGCGAGGGGCGATCGTCGTCGCGGCCGACCTTGGGCCGAAGGAGGCGATCGAGTCGACCGTCCGCGTCCTCGAGCGGTTCTTGAAGGACCTCGGGGTCGAGGTCGTGGGGGCGCTCGTCGCGAGCCGCCTCCGCGCGAAGGACGACGCGGCGAAGGACGCGCTCCTCCTCGAGCGAGCCTTCGACC
>CAYHEK010000061.1:0-9329 GCA_964355545.1 uncultured Thermotogae bacterium
CACCCACCCCGACGCCGACGCGGGGTTCGTCATCATGGAGCAGACGGAGTACCCGGGGATGTCGGGCACGAACACGATCTGCGTCACCACGGTACTCCTCGAGACCGGCATGGTACCGATGCGCGAGCCGGTCACGGAGTTGACCTTGGAGACGCCCGCCGGGCTAGTCCGGGTGCGGGCCGACTGCGCTCACGGCAAGGTCCAATACGTCACCTTTCAGAACGTACCGGCCTTCGCAGTGTATCTGGACAGACCGATCGAAGTCCCGCACCTCGGCACGGTCGCAGTGGACGTCGCCTACGGCGGGATGTTCTACGTCATCGCCGAGGCCGCCGCCTTCGGCCTGCGGCTGACGCCCGACGAGGGGCGAGACATCGTGCGGATCGGCGAGATGGTCAAGGCGGCGGCGCAGGAGCAGTTGCCGGTGGTGCATCCCGACGAGCCCGACTTCGCCGGGGTGACGATCGCTCAGCTCTCCGGGCCGCCGTCGTGCCCCGACGCCCATCTCCGAAACGCCGTCGTCGTCTCGACCGGCCGACTTGACTGGGACCGCCCGGCGACGTGGACGGGGGCGATCGACCGCTCTCCCTGCGGCACAGGGACGTGCGCCAAGATGGCGACGCTCTATGCGAAAGGAAAACTCAATCTGAACGAGGATTTCCGCCACGAAGGGATCCTGGGGACGCTGTTTGTGGGGCGGCTCGTCGGGGAGACGAAGGTCGGCGAGTATCGGGCCGTCATCCCGACGATCAGCGGGAAGGCATGGATCACGGGGTTCGCGAGGTACGTGGTCGACCCCGAGGACCCGTTCCCGGAGGGGTTCACGGTCGGCGACATCTGGGGGTCGGCCGGCCTTACCGGGTGATCCCTTCCACCTCGCGATCGCACGCCTTCACCTTCCAGACGTATCTTGCGCGCCGCGCGATTGTCCGGGGAGTGAGGCGCGGGTAGAATACCTGCAAGTTGTTCGATTCAAGGAGGTAGGTCCATGGCGAAGATGAGGCTTGTGTGGGTGGTGGCGGGGGCGCTGCTTGCTCTTGTTGGTGGCGCGGCGCTTGGGGGCGGGGTGGAGATCGCCTTCTACGGGGCCGGCGATGCGGCGGTCGGGATGTTCACGAACGCGGTCGGGACGGCGGTGACTGGGCTCCACGTCGAGTTCGACCGCGAGGTGACGATCACGAACAAGGTCGAGATCGGCGGGTACCTCCCGGCGGTCGGAGGGGCGACGGGCACGGCGTTTGACTTCGCCGGAGGCGAACTTGTGGCCGCGGGCGTCGTGGAACTGGACTGGAAGCCGGCCGAGGCGCGGCCGACGCTCGTCCTGTGGCTGCAGGGGGAGCGGGCGGTGGGCACGCCATACTTCACGACCATCGACAAGCTCGGCTGGCTGCTCGCCCAGGGGATCGTCCACGTCCGTGAGGCGAACCCGGAGCTCCTTAAGGCGACGCTCGGCCAGTTCTTCGCCGACAACGCCGAGTTCTTCGGGGTGCTCTCTCAGTCCCTGGGGATGAACCTCCAGGAGACCCTCCTCCCGATCATCATGACCGCTCCGGCGGAAGGGATCCAGAACTTCTTCAACACAATGATCGGGATGCTTGGGGTGACAAGCCTCGAGGGGCTGATGCAGGGACAGGTCAACCTCTCCGCGCTCCTTTCGCTCCTTGGCCTGTAAGAGTCAGAACGAACGGGGAGGTCGCGGCCTCCCCGCTCTCTCGTTCATGCGCAAACGAGGTTTTGTCGTAGGCCTTGCTACTTTAGGCCTTTCCCTCCCCGTTCACGCGCAGGCCGAACCGGGCTCGGCGCGCGCGATCATCGACCAGCTCCTCGCCTTCCTCTATAGTTCCGGGCACCTCGTCGGCCAGGGGATCATGCGCCTGGTGCACACGATCCTTCCCTCGATGCCGATGGAGGAGCTTGACCAGCTCGTCGATCCGATCGGGCTCCTTGCGATTCTCACGGTCTTTCTGGTCGTGGTCACGATCGCCAAGCGCCTGGCGTGGATCGCGGTGATCGCGGGCTGGGTACTGATCATCGTTCGCCTCGTGATGGTGATCGTCCAGAACGCGGTTTAGCGACTGGACGCCTGCCGCACGCGCTCCGGAGAGAGGGGGTAGGTCGTGATCCGGCCGCCGATCGCGTGGGCGACCGCGCGGGAGATGGCGGCGTGGCTGGCCATGAGCGGAACCTCGCCGAGGCCCTTCGCCCCGAATGGGCCGGCTGGATAGAGGGCCTCGACGAACTCGACCCGTGGCGTGGGCGGCAGGTCGCGGATCGTGGGGATGCGGTAGGTCGTGAACCCCTTTGCGGTGAGGCGGCCGTCCTTCTCGCCCATCTCCTCGGTCACGGCGAACCCGAGGCCTTGAGCGATCCCGCCCTCGACCTGGCCGCTCGCCGTCTGTCGGTTCAGGACCCTCCCCGAGTCGTGCACGGCGACGTGATCCTCGAGGGAGACCTCGCCCGTCACAAGGTCCACCTCGACCTCGGCGACGTGCGTCGCGTAGGAGTAGACAAAGTAAGGGTTTCCTAGGCCGGTTGTTGGGTCCCAGTCGACCGGCTCCGCCCGCGCCCATCCTTCGACGGCGGGGTCAAGATTCTTGAGGAAGAAGGCGCGCGCGATCTCACCGAGCCGTGCTGAGATCTCTTTTTCAGGGATCTCGAGGTCCTTCGCCACGTCGAGGATCCGGCCGCGGAGTTTGCGGGCGGCGTCCTGGATCGCGAGCGCACTCATCAGGGTCCCCCGGGAGGCGACGGTCGGCCCGCTGTCCGGGACGCGCGAGGTGTCGACGGGTGTGAAGTGCAGGCGCTCTACAGGAATGTCGAGGGCCTCGCAGGCGACCTGAGAGAGGGCGGCGGTGAGGCCCTGTCCCATCTCGACCGTGCCCACAGCGAGGGTCAACGAGCCGTCCGCCTCGAGCTTGAGGTACGCTCCGGCCTTATCGAGAAACGGTGACTTCGCGCCGAGGCCGACCCCGTACAGGACGCTCGAGACCCCGAGGCCGCGACGCCGATCCCCGTGCCTCGCGTTGAACGCGGCGATCGAGCGAAGACGTCCCTCCCAATCGGAGATCTCCCGCGCCCGCTCGATCGTCTCGAGGACTCCGACGCTCTCCCTGAGCCGCTGACCGCAGGCCGTCTCGTCCCCCGGCCGGAGGGCGTTCCGCCGCCGGATCTCGAGACGATCGATCCCCAGACGCTCGGCGAGCGAGTCCATCTGCGACTCGTGGGCGAAGATCACCTGCGGGCTCCCGAACCCGCGGAAGGCGCCGCAGGGGACGGTGTGTGTGGCGACCGAGCGGCCGACGATCCGTACGTTTTGGACTCGATAGGGGCCACTCGCCGCCAAGAGCCCGCGCCACAGGACGGCCGAGGAGAGGGTCTGGTAGGCGCCGGCATTGTAGACGAAGTCGACCTCGATCGCGGTCAGGGTCCCGTCTTTCTTCGCCCCGCTCCTGTAACGGACAACCGAGGGGTGACGCTTGCTCGTCGAGAGGAAGTCCTCCTCGCGGTCGAAGACGAGCTTCACCGGCCGGCGCGACTTCCGCGCAAGGAGCGCGGCGAGGGAGGCGACGAGGGACGGCACCTCCTCCTTCCCGCCGAACGCCCCGCCGGTCGCAGTCTGGACGACGCGCACCTTGGAGAGAGGAACTCCAAGGACCTTGGCCACGGCGCCCTGCACGTAGAACGGGCACTGGAGGCTCCCGTAGATCGCCATCGCGCCCCCCTCCTCGGGGACGGCGATCGCCCCCTGGGTCTCAAGGTAGGCGTGCTCTTGGTACCCGGTCCGGTACTCAGCCTCGACGATCGCGTCGGCCTGCGCGAACCCCCGCTCGAGGTCCCCCTTCACCAGGTGCATGCGGTTGAAGAGGTTCCCCTCCTCGGCCGCCGCGGGGGAGGCGACGAGCGGCGCACCGGGCCGGAGCGCTTCCAGGGGATCGGTAACGGCCGGGAGCTCTTCGTACTCCACCCGCGCGAGTCTCTCCGCCTCACGGGCGCTCTTTTGATCCTCCGCCGCGAGGAGGGCGACCGGCTCCCCGACGTAGCGCACGACGCCCGGGGCGAGGGCCGGCTGGTCCTCGTAGATCACGCGCACTATGTTTGCGCCGGGGATGTCATCGGGAGTGACGGTAGAGAGTACGTGTGGGTGCGCCGCGACCGCCCCGAGATCGAGCCGGCGGATCCGGCCGTGCGGGATAGGACTGCGGATGACCCGTCCGTAGAGCATTCCGGGGAAGGCGAGGTCGTCCGCAAACCTCGCCTCTCCGCGCACCTTGTCCAACGCATCCGGGCGCGCTGCGCCCACACCGATCTGGGTCATCCACTCTTCTTTACTACAGTCGGCCTCCCATGGTCAAGACGAGGATCGCCTTCTGTGTGTGAAGTCGGTTCTCCGCCTGGTCGAGGATAAAGGAGAGGGAGTTATCGCACACCTCGGGGTCGGCCTCGTTCCCGCGATCGACCGGCATGCACTGGAGGAGGTGCCCCGGGTTGCACAGCTTCTTCTGTCGCTCAACCGTGTACTTCCAGTCGGTGTAGCGCTTGGCGATCTCGGCTTCCTTTTCCTTCCCGATCGTGTAGCGGTCTTTCGTGAACCAGTTCCGCGGGAAGACGACCGTCGCCCCGTCGAGGGCCTTGTCCAGGTTGTTCGACACCTCGAAAGACCCACCCGACTCTGAGGCAAGCTCCCGGCACTCCGCCATCACCTTGGGGTCGAGGCCGTACTCCTTAGGGTGGGCGATGACGACGTCCATCCCGTACATCGCCGAGATGAGGGCCGTCCCCTGCACCGAGCACCAGCCGCGTATCCATGGTGACCAGGCCCACATGATGACGATCTTCCTTTTCTTCACACAGCCGAGCTTCTCGTGCATCGTGTAGATGTCGGTGAGCGACTGGCAGGGGTGGTTGACATCCGAAGCCATGTTGACGACCGGCACCTTCGCGTGCTCGGCGAACTTCTCCATGACGAGGTCGCCGTGCCCGTAGTACTGGATCGCGTCGTCGAGGAGGCGGATCCCGATCCCGTCGCAGTAGCGGGCCATCGCCTCCGCGGTATCCTTGACCGTCTCTCCGGCGCCCGGCTTGTCCTCGAGCGAGAGGCGCATCGTCTGCGGGTTGATGAACTGCGCGTGGCCGCCGAGCTGCGTCATCGCCGTCTCGAACGACATGCGCGTGCGGGTCGAGCCGGCGAAGAACATCATGGCGAAGGTCTTGTACTCAAGGTATGGGTGGGGCTTGCGGCTGTAGTAGAGCCCCTTCAACTGGTCGGTGACCTTCATCGCGATGTCGTACTCTTCTTTCGTCCAGTCAGTCTCGGCGATGAGGTCCCTTCCGGCAAGGTCGAACCAGCTCATGGTCCCTCCTTCTCCCTAGCCCAGGAGCAGAGCCAGCATGCCCTTCTGCCCGTGCAGCCGGTTCGCTGCCTCTTCGACGATTACCGAGTTCGGACCGTCGATGACCTCGTCGGTGACCTCCATGTCGCGGTCGGCGGGGAGGCAGTGCATGTAGATGGCGTTATTGGTGAGGGCCATCTTCTCCTTGGTCGTGATCCAGTCCTTGTTCGCCTCGAAGACGGCCTTCGCCTTCTCCGGATCCATCGGGGTCTTCCCGTCCGTCGGCTGGACGGTCCACGCCTTCGGGTAGACGGCGTCCGCGCCCTTGAACGCCTCGTCCATGTCGGAGACGACGCGGAACGTCCCCCCGTGCCGCTTGGCGAGGCCCTTCGACGCCGCGAGGACCTTCGGGTCGAGGTCGAGGCCCTTCGGGTGAGCGAGGGTCACGTCCATCCCCATCATGGAGGCGGCGACGATCGCGCTCTGGGGCACGGCGAGCGGCTTCTCGACTGAGCCAGAGTAGGCCCAGCTCATGACGAACTTCTTCCCCTGGAGGTTATGCCCGAGCTTCTCCTGCATCGTCATCACGTCGGCGAGGTCCTGGCAGGGGTGGTACATGTCGTCTTCCATGTTGATCACCGGGACGCGCGACCAGTCCGCGAACTCGCGGATGATCCGGTTCCCCTTCCCGTACTTCCAGTCCGTGTACTTCCCGTAGATACGGATCGCGATCGCGTCCCCCATCTCCGCGAGGACGCGGGCGACGTCGCTGATTCGCTCGGTCGAGTACGCCTTCTCCTCTCCTTTGAGCGCTGGGGTGTACACCGCGCCGGGCTGAAGGAAGTGCGCGTGGCCTCCGAGCTGGGTCATCGCCGTCTCGAACGAGTTGCGGGTCCGAAGCGACGTGTTGTAGAAGAGCATGTGGAGCGTCATCCCGTCGAGGAGCTTGTGCGGCTCCCGGCGGATCTGCTTTCTTTTCAGGTCGTGCGCGCAGTCGAGCATCGCATCCATCTCGTCCCGCGTGAACTCAAGCCACGTGATGAAGTCCCGTCCCCGCAGATTGGTGTTGGACATCTTGCCTCCTTGTTGGTTCCTTAGTTCGTTAGTCCTTGGTGATCGTGGTTCCGGCCACCCCTTCCAAGGCGTCCATCGCGCGATGGAGGGAGGTGATGATCGCCCGTTCCCCGCCCGCCTCGATGAAGCGGATCGCGGCGCGGACCTTGGGCTCCATCGATCCCTTGGCGAAGTGTCCTTCCGCACGGTAGCGCGTCGCCTCGGCCACGGTCATGCGCGACAGGGCCACCTCCTGCGGGGTCTTGTAGTGAAGCTTCACCTGCTCCACGTCGGTCAGGATGAGGAAGATCCTCGCTCCGACGTCGACGGCCAGGCGCTCGCCGGCGAGGTCCTTATCGATCACCGCCTCCACCCCGACGAGACCCCCGTCCTCGCGGACGACGGGAATCCCGCCGCCCCCCGACGCAATGACGATCGAGCGCGCGTCGACGAGTTGGCGAATTGCTTCCTTCTCGAAGATCTCCATCGGATCAGGAGATGGAACGACCCGGCGCCAGCCGCGGCCGGCGTCCTCGCGCACGTGGTAGCCCTTCTCCTTTTCTAGCCTCTTTGCCTCCCCTTCCGTGTAGAACGGTCCGACCGGTTTCGTCGGGTTCTGGAAGGCGGGGTCGGTCTTGTCGACGACGACCTGCGTCACCACAGTCGCGATCGGGATGTCCCCGCGGCCGGCCGCGGCGAGCAGGTTGTGCAGGGTCTGCTGGATCATGTAGCCGATCAGGCCCTGGCTCTGTGCGCCGCAGACGTCGAGCGGCATCGGCGCGGCGACCCCTTTCCCCGCCTCGTTCTGGAGGAGGATGTTCCCCACCTGCGGGCCGTTCCCGTGCGTGACCACGATCTTGTACTTCCCCGAGGTCACCATCAGGACGAGCTGCCGACAGGTGACCTCGACGTTTACCATCTGCTCTTCGAACGTCCCCTTCTGCCCGGGCTGGAGGATGGCGTTCCCTCCCAGGGCGATGACCGTGACCTTCTTCTCGACTGCCATGCGACCACCCTCTGTTCTTGGTTTCGTGTTCACGTTCCTATCTTGCCTTCGCCGTCTTCCCTACCGGGACCGAGTTCGCCGAGACGTAGCGGACCAGGCCCTCGAGGACCTGCCACAGGGAGTCGACCTCGACGGCCTCGTTCGGTCGGTGGGCCTGTGCGATCGAGCCCGGGCCGAAGAGGACGACCGGTATCCCCAGCTGCGGCGCGATCTCGACCGCGTCGGTGCAGTACGGGGCGATGCCGGCGTGTGCCTCTTCCTTCCCAACGGCCGCGGCGAGGAACGCCCGCACTTCCGGGTGCGCCGGGTCGCTCGAGATGGGGGGATACGCGCTCGTCACACGGGAGGAGAAGGTCGCCCCCACCCGCTTCGCCGCTCGCTCGCCCAACTCCTCCACGAGGCGGATCGCGCGGCGCTCGTCCTGCGAGGAGATCGGTCGGAAGTCAAGCTCGACCTTGGCGTTCTCCGGGACGACGTTCGGCCGCCAGCCTCCGTTCAAGACGCCGACGTTGAGCGAGGTCTTCCCGCGGCCGGGTTCCTCGGGGAACCCCTTCGCCGCCTCGGCGAGCGCGAGCGAGAACTCGCACGCGGGGAGAACGCTGTTCACCCCTTCGTGGGGGACCGCTCCGTGTGCGCCCTTGCCGGTGAAGAGCGCCTCGATCCAGAGCTCTCCTTTCTGCCCCACGTAAACCTTGCCCTCCGTCGGCTCGGCGACCACGAGGAGGCGGGCGTCGTCGATCCCGTGGGACTCCCGGATCGACCGCGCGCCCCGGTAGGTCCCCTCTTCGTCGGCCGTGAGGGCGAGGACGACGCTCCTCGCGGGCGGCTGTCCGGACGCGGCCAGGAGCTTCGCGATCTCGAGGAGCACGGCGACGCCTCCCTTCATGTCGGCGGCCCCGCGCCCGTGGACCCGCCCCGACGCGAGCCGACCGTCGAACGGCGGGACGGTCCACGAACCCTCCTCCGCGCGCACCGTGTCCAGGTGGCCGCACAGGACGACGCTTCCCGCCTCTCTTCCCGGGATGCGAGCGAGGACCGAACTCCGTCCGCCCTCCAGGGGGACGAGGGTCGCCTCGACCCCCGCCCGGGTCAGGAAGTCGCGCGCGTAGCGCGCCGCCTCCTCTTCCCCTCCCGGCGGGTTCTCGGTGCGGATGCGGACGAGATCCTGCGTGAGGCGCACCGTCTCCTGTCTTGCCCTCTGGTCGACCTCAACCATTCCGACTCCTTGCGCCCTCACGCGTCCGAGGTCTCGCGCATCCTCCGCCAGTGCTCGGACATCGCCGACGCGGCCCCTTCGGCGTCCTGGCGCTCGATCGCGTCCACGAGCTCCTCGTGGACGTCGACGACCCGCACGAGGTCCTCGCCCGTGCGCAGGTAGTAGCGGTGGGTGAACTCTCGGTAAAGGACCTGGTCCATCGTGTTCACGAGCGGGGCGAGGGCCGCGGCGACCAAGCGGTTTCCCGTCGCGGCGAGGAGGGCAAGGTGGAAGCGCTTGTCGGCCTGGAAGTAGCGCGCAAAGTCGCCGGTCTTGCTCTCGGCGCGCATCTCCTTGATCGCCTGGCGAAGTCCCCGGATCGCCTCCTTCGTCGCCTTCTCCGCGGCGAGGGCGGCGACGCTCGGCTCGAGCGCCTCGCGCGCCTCCATCACCTCGAGGCACCCCGCATCGCTCTCGAGGAGAAGAGGGGCGTCCGCCTCTTCCTCTTGCGAGGGAGAGCGGCGCACGTAGTTCCCGCTCCCGGGTTTTGCCTCGATCAGGCCGACCGCCTGCAGGGCGGAGAGAGCCTCGCGGACCGACGGCCGGCTGACCCCCATCTCCTGGGCGAGCTCCGCCTCGGAGGGGAGGCGGCTCCCCACGGGGTAGACTCCGTCCCGGATCGCCCGGACGATCTGCTCGGCGACGACCGCGGAGACCTTGGTCGCCCGCACCTTCTCAAACGGCA
>CAYHEK010000062.1:0-9180 GCA_964355545.1 uncultured Thermotogae bacterium
CACCTGTCTGGAGAACAGGTGTACCCAACCGGGTACCGCGGGTTCAAATCCCGCCCCCTCCGCCAGGCCTGTGCTAGGTGGGGGGCTAGCGGTCCCCTCTATTCCACAACCCGCTCTAGTGGAGCCGAAGGGTTCCCTGAGGGGGAGGGCGGTAGGGTCCGTCCTCGGACAGGCGGTGTTGAGGGTCGAGCCCTCTGCGGCGCACGCTGGTGAACCCCGTCAGGCCCGGAAGGGAGCAGCGGTAAGCCGGCCTCTGTGGGTGTTAGAGGATCCCTTGGCCTGAGCCGGCCATCCGAGAAGCGCCTGCTGGCTTCCTTCGACGGGGCCACGCACAGGCCTCTTGTGTTTCGAATCTTTCCTTCCCATCCGCGCCTCGTTCACTGCGTTTATGCTAAGATCTTGCGCGGAGGAGACGATGCGCACCTTCCTGTGCATTCCGATCGACGCCCACCTTAGGGAGACCCTGGCCGACCTTGCAGAATCTCTCCGTCGCCGCGTGCGCGCCCCGGCGTCGTGGGTCCGGCCGGAGAACTTCCACGTCACGGTCCGCTTCCTCGGGGAGATCGACCCGATGCTGACGGTCGATCTGGAACGGCTCTGCCGCGAGATTACCGATCCGATCGCGCCGTTTGATCTCACGGTCGATCGGCTGGGCGCTTTCCCCTCCCCGGCGCGGCCGCGGGTCCTCTGGGCGGGAGGGGAGGCCCCTCCGGAGTTCCTCGAACTCACGTCCTCCCTCAACGCCGCGCTGGCAAAGGTTGGGTTCCCCGAGGAGCGGAAGGAGACGGTCGCCCACATCACCCTCGCCCGACTGAAGGGACCCTCCGGCGGGTCGGTCGAGGAGGCGTTCTGCGCCGCTCTGCCATTCCCTACCCACACCCTGCGCGCGGATCGGCTCGTCCTGATGGAGAGCGAGCTCAATCCCGACGGGGCGCGCTACACGCCCCTCTTCTCGCGGTCGCTCGGAGGTCGCGGTGAGGTTTGAGTACCTCGAACACACGGCCGACGTCGCCCTGCGCGGGGTCGGGAAGACGGTCGAGGAGGCGTTCTGCGAGGCGGCGCGGGCGATGACAAACCTGATGGTCGACCTCGATCGGGTCCGTCCGGAAGAGGCGGTCCCGGTCGTGCGGAGCGCGGAGCGGCTCGACCTCCTTTTGGTCGAGTGGCTCGCCGCGTTCCTCGCGGAGAAGGACCTCTCGCGCCGTGTCTTCTCGCGCTTCCGCACGGAGGTCCACCGCGAGGAGGAAGGGTATCGCCTCGAGGGCGAAGGTTGGGGAGAGGTCCTCGACCCGAGCCGGCACGGCGTAAAGCTTGAGGTGAAGGGGATCACGTACGCGGGTCTGCGCGTCGTTCAAGAGAACGGGGAATGGATCGCCCAGTGCGTCGTCGACGTGTGAAGGAGGGCCGATGAGCGAAGAGTTCGTGCTAGAAGAGGTCTCTCCATCGGAGTGGGTCCTGCCGAAGACGGGGGAGATGCGGGTCCCAGGGCGGATCTTCGCCGATAGCGACACGATCGAGCAGTTGCAAGCCGACGTCGGGGAGAAGGCGGAGTGGAACTCGCTCCGGCAACTCGTGAACGTCGCCTGCCTCCCCGGGATCGTGAGCGCGGCCCTCGCCCTGCCCGACGTCCACCCGGGATACGGCTTTCCGATCGGCGGGGTGGGGGCATTCGATCTCGAGGAGGGAGTCGCGGTCGTGGGCGGGGTCGGGTTCGACATCAACTGCGGGGTCCGGCTCCTCGCCACTCCACTTGAGGCGGCGGAGGTCTCCTCGATCCTTCCTCGGCTCGCCGACGACCTCTTCGCCACGGTCCCGGCCGGGCTGGGCTCGGAGGGCGAGCTCCGTTTGTCCATCGAGGAGGTCGACCGGGTCCTCGCGCAGGGCGCCCCCTACGTCGTCGCGCGCGGGTACGGCCTCGAAGAGGACCTCCCCTACATCGAGGAGGGGGGAAGGATCTTGGGAGCGGACCCCTCGACGGTCAGCCGGCTCGCCAAGCAGCGCGAGTTCCGCCAGGTGGGGACCCTCGGCTCGGGGAACCACTACCTCGAGGTGCAGACGGTCGAGGAGATCCTTGATCAAGCGGCCGCGGCGGCGTACGGGCTCTCCGCCGGGCAGCTTGTGATCTCGATCCACACCGGGTCGCGCGCCCTCGGCCACCAGGTCTGCCAGGACTACCTGAAGGAGATGGAGGGGGCGAGCCGCCGGTACGCGATCCCGATCCGGGAGAAGGAGCTCGTCTGCGCGCCGATCCGAAGCGACGAGGGGCGGCGCTACCTCGCCGCGGTCGCCTGTGGATCGAACTGCGCCTTTTCGAATCGCCAGGTGATCGCGCACCTCGTGCGGACCTCACTCCGCCGCGTCCTCAACCTCGAGATGAGCCAGGTACGGACGGTCTACGACATCGGCCACAACAACGCCAAGGTCGAGCACCACACGATCGACGGGGAGAGCCGCGACCTCCTCGTCCACCGCAAGGGCTCGACGCGCGCCTTCGGGCCAGGACGGGAGGAGTCGCCCGAGGCGTACCGCGCGGTCGGCCACCCCACCCTCGTCGGCGGGACGATGGGGACGGCGTCGTACGTCATGCGGGGAACCGACCTCGGAATGGAGAAGGCCTTCGGGAGCGGGATCCACGGGGCGGGGCGCGCCCTCTCGCGCAAGAAGGCCGCGCACAAGTACCGGGGGGAGGACATCAAGGCGTCGCTGGAGAAGGAGGGAATCACCCTGCGCGCGCACAACCTGCGCGGGGTCGCCGAGGAGGCGCCGGGGGCGTACAAGGACGTGGAGCGCGTCGTCCGCGCGGCGACCGAGGCGGGGATCAATCAACCGGTGGCGCGCCTCCGGCCGCTCGCCGTGGTCAAGGGTTGAGCACGCGGTGCGAGAAGGCGCGCGAGTGCCGGACGATCGCGCGCGCGAGCTTCTCCGGGTCGTGCTTGACGGTCAGTTTCCCCTCGAGTTCGATCGTCCCCAGGAGGTCCGCGCGGACCCCCTCGAGACCATACTCGTTTGGCTCCCCGAGGTCGTCCTCGACCGGCTCGGCCTTCTCCTCGCGGTAGCCGGCGAGGAGGTCCTCCGCGGGACGAGTCGAGTTGATGAGGACGCGATCGAATGTGCGCAGGCGAAGGTAGTCGTTGAGGACGCGCAGGTGGTCGCGCAGGGTGAACCCGTCGGTCTCTCCCCGCTCGGTCATCAGGTTCGCTACATACACCTTCTCCGCGGCGGCCCTCTCGATCGCTTCGGCGATCCCGTCGCCGAGGAGGTTCGGGATGAGGCTCGTGAACAGGCTCCCTGGCCCAAGGAGGATGAGATCGGCCTTCTCGATCGCGGCGAGGACCTCGGGGTGGGGCTTCACGTGCGGTGCAGAGAGGGCGATCCGCCTGATCCGGCGCGGGTCCAAAGCGAGCCGGGTCTCCCCCTCCACCCACTCCCCATCCTCCATCTCGGCCACAAGGTGAGTCTTGGCGAGGGTCGCGGGGAGGACGCGGCCGCGCACGTTCAGGATGTGGCTCATCTCCTCGATCGCCCGGTCGAACCCTCCGGTCGCCTGCTCCATCCCCACGAGGAGGAGGTTCCCCAGGGAGTGGCCGTCGAGCTCGCTTGGCCCAGAGAAGCGGTGCTGGAAGAGGCGGGCCATCCGCTCCTCATCCTCAGCCAGAGCGAGGATGCAGTTTCGGACGTCTCCTGGAGGGAGGACATCGAGCTCAGTCCGCAGCCGCCCTGAGCTTCCACCGTCGTCCATCACCGTCACCACGGCGGTGAGGTTCGACGTCGTCTCCTTCAAGCCGCGCAGGAGCGTGGAGAGGCCGGTCCCTCCTCCCAGGGCGACGACGCGCGGACCCCTCTCCAGGACTCGTGTGCGGTAGATGAGGTCCGCCGCCTTCTCGTCCCTCCCCGGGGCGACCCCCCGGGCGATCGAGCGCACGAGCTGGGCGACTCCCAGACTGAACCCAACGATCCCCAAGAGGAAGAAGACGGCGATGAGGGCGTAGCGGGACCCGCCGGCCTCGGGAAGGAGGCGGTAGAGGAGGCGGATCCGCTCCTTGCCCACGATCTCAAGGAGGGCAAAGACGAAGAGGGCGGTGGACGAGAGGGCGAGGAGCCCCCAGCGCTTCATCCGCATCCCGGGGTAGAGCCAGCGCAGGCCCCCGCGCAGGGAGAGGTTCATCGTCGCTCCGCGGCCTGGAAGAGGACCCGGCCCGAGCCGAGGAGGGACTCGAGTCCCTCCCTCAGTCCAAGGGAGGCCTCAACCCAGTGATCCCTCCCCGCCGCGACCTCGAGGTTTCCTCGTTCGTCCTCGATGCGCAAAAGGAGTGGGGAGTCGCCTCGGTGCTCGGCAAGGAGGGCGACGAGCCGGCCCAGGCGTTCGCGGTCGACCTCCGCTTCCTTCAGGGTGACGGCGACGGAGAGGCGAAGGTGAGAGGCGACCTCCTCGAGGGGAAAGACCTCCTCGGCGATGAGGTTCTGCCTGCCGTTGCGCTCACCACTCGAGAGGCGCAGGCCGAGGAGCCGGTCCTCGGCGAGGAGGCCGAACGTGGCCTCGAGGACCCTGGGAAAGACCGTGATCTCGGCCTCTGCGTTCCCGTCCTCCAGGGTGAGGAAGGCCATCTGCGCGCCGTTCTTGGTCGGAATCACCCGCAGCCGCTTCACCCGCCCTCCCACGATCGCACCCTTCCCCTCTTCGAGCGCAGTGACCGCGGAAAGGGGCGTGCAGAAGAGGGCGAGGCGGTCGCGGTGCGGGTCGAGGGGGTGCGCGCTCACATAGAGGCCGAGAAGCTCCCTCTCGAAGGCAAGGAGATCCTTCTCCGGGAACTCTTCCTCCGAGACGATCGGGGCGACGGGTGCCGTCTCGAGCCCCGCGAAGAAGGAGACCTGTCCGCTCTCGCGCTCCGCGCGCGCGATCTGCATCAGCTCTAGCCCCTCCGAGAGCCGGAGGAGGAGCCCCCGCCGCGTCGCGCCGAGGCCGTCGAAGGCCCCCGCCTTGATCAGGGCCTCGAGGGCCTCACGGTCGCCTCCCTCCCCCGCGACCCTGCGGCACAGGTCGAAGAACGACGTGAACCCCTTCCCCCTCGCCGCAAGGATGGAGGCGATCGTCCCATCTCCCGCGTGCTTGATCGCCCCAAGGCCGAAGCGGATCCGGCGCTCGCCGATCGGGGCGAAGTCGCGCTCGCTCTCATTGATGTCGGGCGGGAGGACCTCGATCCCCATCTCGCGACACTCGCCGATGTACTCGGCGACCTTGTCCGTGTCCCCCTGCACGCTCCCGAGGAGACTCGCCATGAAGTGGGTGGGGTAGTTCGCCTTGAGGTAGGCGGTCCAATAGGAGACGAAGGCGTAGGCGGTCGCGTGGGACTTGTTGAACCCGTAGCGCGCGAACTTCTCCATGTCGTCGAAGGTCCGCTCTGCCGCTTCCTCTGAGATTTCGTTCGCCCGGCAGCCGGTGAGGAACTTCTCGCGCAGGCCCTCCATGATCTCCTTCTTCTTCTTTCCCATCGCCTTGCGAAGGGTGTCCGCCTCGGCGAGGGTGAACCCAGCGAGCCGCTGTGCGATCAGCATCACCTGGTCCTGATAGATGGGGAGGCCGTAGGTGTCCTCGAGAACCTCTTTCAGGCTTGGGTGGGGATAGGTCACCGGCACGCGGCCGCTCCGGCGCCTGACGTAGTCGTCGGTCATCCCGCTCTCCAGGGGCCCGGGGCGATAGAGGGCGAGGAGGGCGACGAGGTCTTCGAAGCGCTCCGGCTTCATCTGGCGGATCAGGCCGGTCACCCCCGAGCCTTCGAGCTGGAAGACTCCTGCGGTGTGTCCCTCCTCGATCAACCGGTAGGTCTTTTCGTCGTCGAGCGCGACTCGGTCCAGGTCGACCACGACCCCGGCCCGCTCCTCGAGAGAGGCGAGGGTCTCCGAAATCAACGTCAGGTTGCGTAGACCCAGGAAGTCGAACTTGAGGAGGCCGACGGCCTCAACGTCTCCCATGTCGAACTGGGTGACCACCTCTCCCGTGGTCAGGCGCATGAGCGGGACGCGGCGGATGAGCTCCTCCGCGGAGATGACGACTCCGGCGGCGTGGGTGGCGGTGTTGCGCGTCAACCCTTCCAGGCGCAGCCCGATATCGACGACCTTTTTCACGTCCTCATCGTTCTCATAGAGGGAGCGAAGCTCGGAGACCTCCTCCACGGCCGTCCCGAGCTGGTAGGCGTAGGGGATGAGCTTCGCCGTGCGGTCGGTCTTCCCGTATGGGACCCCCAGGACGCGCCCGACGTCGCGAACGACGCTCCGGGCGGCCATCCGGTCGAACGTCACAATCTGAGCCGTCTTCGCGTGCGAGCCCTCCCCCCCGTACTTCTCCCGCACGTAGGCGATCACGCGGTCGCGCCCCTTCACGCAGAAGTCGATGTCGAAGTCCGGCAGGCTGACCCGATCCGGATTGAGGAACCGCTCGAAGATCAGGTTGTACTTCAATGGGTCGACCCGAGTGATCCTAAGACAGTAGGAGACGAGGCTCCCGGCGGCCGATCCGCGTCCTGGGCCGACCGGGATCCGGTTCTCCCGCGCGAAGCGGACGAAGTCCCAGACGATGAGGAAGTAGGTCGCGTAGTTCATCCGCTCGATCACCGAGAGCTCGTAGTCGAGGCGCTCTTTCACCGCGGTGCCGACTTCCCCGAACTGCTCCCTCGCCCCGGCGCAGGCGAGGCTGCGCAGGTACTCGTCCGCGCTCTGGTACCCCGAAGGTAAGGGGAACGGCGGGACGAGGTTCGTCCCGAACTCAAGCTCGAGGTTGCAGGAGTCAGCGATCCGGCGCGTGTTCCCGAGCGCCTCGGGGAGGTCAGAGAAGAGTTCCGCCATCTCTTCACTCGTGCGGAAGTGGTACCCCGTCCCGTCGAAGGTCATCCGGTCGGGGTCGGCGAGCTTCTTGTTCGCGCGGATGTTCAAGAGGACCTCGTGGGCAAGATGGTCCTCAGGAGCGAGGTAATGAACGTCGTTCGTCGCCACCAAGGGAAGCCCGAGCGTCTGCGCCAGGCGGCCGAGGCGCTCGCGCAGGCGCTTTCCTTGCTCTGTCCCGTGATCCTGAACCTCGAGGTAGAAGTTCCCCTCCCCGAAGAGCTCGGCGTACTCGGTCGCCGCCTTCGCCGCCTCCTTCTCCTTTCCAGCAAGGAGGAGGCGGGGAATCCGGCCGCTCTCGCACCCGGAGAGGGCGACGAGGCCCCCGTGGTAGCGCTCCAGGAGCTCCCGGTCCACGCGCGGCTTGTAGTAGAACCCCTCCGTGTGGCCGAGGCTCGTGAGGAGGACGAGGTTTCGGTAGCCCTCAAGGTCCTTGGCGAGGAGGACGAGGTGGTAGTGACGCTCTCCCTCCTGCGCCCTCCGCTCGTGCCGGCTCCCCGGGGCGACGTAGACCTCGGCCCCGAGGATCGGCTTCATCAGGCGTCTCTTCGCCTCGCGGTAGAACTTGATCGTCCCGCTCATCACCCCGTGGTCGGTGAGGGCGAGCGAGTCCATCCCGCAGGCTGCGGCTCGGTCAAGAAGGGCGGGGATCTTGCAGGAGGAGTCGAGGATGCTGTACTCCGAATGCGTGTGCAGGTGAACGAACTTGTCGGGCAAGGCGCTCAGTCCCCTTTGATGAAGATGACCTTCTCCTCACCGGGCTTCACCAGGCCGAGGAGCTCGCGGGCCAGATGCTCGATCGTCTGGGGATTATCCTTCCCGTCCAGGCGGTCTCGCAGCTCATCCTGCGCCACGAGCGCCCTTCTCTCCCTCTGCTCGAGGCGCGCGATGTCCCCTCGCAGGTTGTGGATCGTGGCGAAGCGGACGAGGTACAGGGAGACAAGGAGCGCCCCAAGGAGGATAAGAAGCCAGACAAGAGGACGGATGCGAAGCGCCCTGAGGCGACTTGCGATGGCGTGACGACGCCCCCTCGCCCGCACTCCCCCTCACCTCTCTTCGCGCGCAGCCTTACAGCCTAGGGCCGGAACCGATCCGGCCAGGAGGAAAGCCCCAGTTCGAACTCCTCCTCGATCCGCAGGAGTTGGTTGTATTTCGCGACGCGCTCGCTGCGCGAGATCGACCCGCTCTTCAACTGGCCGCACGCCGTCCCCACCGCGAGGTCTGCGATCGCCGTGTCCTCGGTCTCCCCGGAGCGGTGCGAGACGACACAGGTGTACCCGGCGAAGTGCGCGATGCCCATCGTCTCCAAGGTCTCGGTGAGCGTGCCGATCTGGTTCAGTTTGACGAGGATCGAATTGGCGATCCCCTCCTCAATCCCGTGGCGAAGCCGCTCTGGATTCGTCACGAAGATGTCGTCCCCAACGATCTGAACCTTCTTCCCGAGACGCTCCGTGATCCGTTTCCATCCCGCCTCGTCGTCCTCGGCGAGTCCGTCCTCGATCGAGACGACCGGATAGGAAGAGACCCACTCCGCATAGATGTCGACGAGCTCGGAGGCGGAGAGCTCTTCCCTCACACCGCGAACGGTGAATCGGTAACCCTTGTCGCGGAAGCTCGTCGCGGCGGCGTCAATCGCCAGGGCGACGTCCTCGCCGGGGCGGTACCCGCTCTTCTCGATCGCTTGGACAAGAAGGGAGAGCGCCTCCTCGTTGTCCTTGAGGTTCGGAGCGAACCCACCCTCGTCTCCGACCCCGGTGGAGAGCCTCCTCTCCTTGAGGATTCCCTTCAGGGTGTGAAAGACCTCGGAGCAGGATCGGATCGCCTCGCGGATCGAAGGGGCACCGATCGGGACGATCATGAACTCCTGAACGTCGAGGGTGTTGTCCGCGTGCGCTCCGCCGTTCAGCACGTTCATCATCGGGACAGGCAGGAGGGGTTCGCGCGCGCCGGCGAGGTAGCGGAAGAAGGGGATCCCGAGGCTCTCCGCGGCCGCCCGCGCCGTGGCGAGGGAGACGCCGAGGAGGGCGTTCGCGCCGAGGCGCCTCTTGTTCGGCGTCCCATCGAGCTCGACGAGCAGGCGATCGATCTTCTCCTGCGCAAGGGCGTCCTGGCCGAGGAGAACAGGCGCGATCTCTTCGACGACGTTCCTTACGGCCTCTTCCACCCCGCGGCCGTGGAACCTCTTCGGATCACCGTCGCGCAGCTCGAGTGCCTCGTGGGTCCCCTTGGACGCCCCCGACGGGACCGCCGCCCGACCAAGCGTCCCGTCCTCGAGGAAGACGTCGACCTCGATCGTCGGGTTCC
>CAYHEK010000063.1:0-6286 GCA_964355545.1 uncultured Thermotogae bacterium
GCCTCACCCCTTCACCCGTTTCCGGAATGGGGGTATTCTACCTCGACGGAAGCGATCGGAGAGTCCTCCCGGATCGGCGTTCCCTTGAGGATAGCTTGGGTGAACGTAGAGTCTCGTCGGCATTGGGCGATCCCAGGGTCTTAAGGTACGATGCTTACGCTCCGCTGTTCGCGCTGCAAGAGGAAGCTTTGGCGCTACGACAAGGTCGGCGCGGGTCGGGTCCTCCGCTGCTACAAGGGTCGGATCACCCGCGTCTACGAGGCCCGATTCGACGAGTCCGGGGCGACCTGTCCCTGCGGGGCGGTGATCGGGCCGGACGAGGGCCCCTGGATCAAGATGGTGCAGGGCGCGTTCACGACGACCGGGACGAGGACGGGACCCTAGGGGTAGTCGCGCAGGTGTGCCGGGGAAGCCCTACCCCCTCTTTGTGAGCAGCTCCTCAATGTGCTCGAGGATCCGTCGGTCGAATCGGTCGTCCGACCGCAGGTGCTCTTCCAGGTTCTCCGTGCCGCAGAAGTCGAACAGAGCGCGCTCGAGCTCGGCCGACCAGCGGCCGTCGTTCGGCCCGCCGTAGTAGTTCAGCCTGGAGAGGGAACGCTGAATCGAGGCGATGATCTTCTTGTCCAACGGGACAAGGTCGTCGGGACCCGGGGGAGCGAAGTAGAGCCGATGAAGGTCGTAGAGTCTCGCAAGCTCCGTAATCGGCTCTGGGTGGTCGTCGACCCGCAGGTCAATGTAGCGGTCATCGAACCCACCGTACCCTCCTCTTTCCTTCACGACGAGGAGGGCGGCGGACTGTTTCCCGCGACGGTCCCCTCCCGCGCGCTGGCCCGCGTCGAGCGCGGTCAACAGCCGCACGGCGAGGGGGCCGCGCGTCTTCCCGAACGCCTCCGCCATGGCGGCGACCGTCTCGCCCGAGGCGAGGATATTCCCCTGGCAGGCAAGTCCCGGTCCGGTAAGGTGCCCCGCCCAAGGGAGGCACCGCACCCCGGTGAATGACGCGGAGCGTCCGCGGCCGTCGACGATCCCAACCTGCCGGAGCTCCCGGTCCGAGTCACCGTCGAGCAGGCGGTCGAGGGCCTCCTGTGGAGCGAGGCCATCCTTCAAGAGGCGCAAGCCCTCAGGGCCGAAGCTCGTATTCGCATAGGATTGGGTCGCCACGGCCCCGATCCTCGCCTTCGCCCAGGGGACCGCGGCGCCCACGGCCAGGAACTTCGACTGGACGGCCACCCCCAGCTCACCCGCATCCACATCGCACGCCACGATCGAGAACGTGCTTGAGAACGCCATCTTGGCCTCCTTCAACCAGGCTAGTACTTCTGAACCTTTGGATCCAGGGCGTCCCGCAGTCCGTCGCCGATGAAGTTGAGCGCCAGGACGACCGTCGATATGGCCACGCCGGCGAAGAGCGAGAGATGGGGCGCGGTGCGCAGGTACTTGCTTCCATTGCTCAGCATGAGGCCCCACTCAGCGGCGGGCGGTTGGGCGCCGAGGCCGAGGAAGCTCATCCCCGCCCCGGCCATGATCATCCATCCCACGTCCAGGGTCGCGGCCACGATCACGGGGGCGACAACGTTCGGCAAGAGGTGATGGACCAGGATCCGCAGCGGGGATGTGCCGATCGCCCGCGCGGCCTGGATGAACTCCTTGTCCATCAGGGAAAGGACGGAGCCGCGCACGATGCGCGTGTAGTACGGGACCCCGGCGATCGCCAGCGCGACCATGGTGTTCATGAGGCCGGGACCGAGCGCGGCGATGATGGCGATGGCGAGGAGGATGTAGGGGAACGCCATCAGGACGTCGATGAACCGCATGATCACGAGATCCCACCATCCGCGGAGGTAGCCGGTGGCGATTCCGATTACAAAACCGATCCCAAGCGCGATGAGGACAGCGAAGAAGCCGACCGAGATCGAGACACGCGCTCCCCAGACGAGCCGGCTCAGGTAGTCACGGCCGAACTCGTCCGCTCCGAGCAGGTGGCCTGGGCTTCTTGGGCGAAGCAAGCGGTCCTGGAGGTCAATCTCGTTTGGGTCAGGCAAACCAAGCCAGGGCGCGAGCAGAGAGACGACCACGATCGCACAGAGGACGACGAAGCTCGCCACGGCGAAATGATCCTTGCCGATTCGGCGTAGGAGGCGTAGCCACTCCTTCCTCCGTCGCTGGTTCGCTGTTTCACTCATAGCGCATGGCCGGGTTCACGTAGGCGTAGGAGAGGTCCACGATCAGGTTGATGATGACATAGGACAGCGCGATGAACAGGATCGCCCCTTGCACCAGGGGGAAGTCTCGCGCCAGGATCCCGTTTACGATCAGGTTCCCAATCCCCGGCCAGGAGAAGATCACCTCGACGAACACCGACCCGGCGAGCACGAAGCCGAACTGCATGCCGATCACAGTGAGGATCGGGATGAAGGCGTTCTTCAGCGCGTGCTTCAGGAGCACGATCCTCTCCGTCAGCCCCTTGGAACGCGCGGTCTTGATGTAATCCTCCTCGACGACCTCGAGAAGCGACGAGCGGGTCATGCGCGCGATCAGGGCCATTGGTTCAGCGGAGAGGGCGAGGACGGGCAGGACGAGATGCACCAAGAGATCTGCCACCCCTCTCCCGCTGACGGAGAACATCCCCGAGGTGGGAAGCCAACCGAGGCGCACGCCGAAGACGAGCTGCAATAGGAGGCCTAGCCAGAAGACGGGGACGCTGAACCCGAGGATGGCGAGGAAGGTGAAGAGCCGGTCCCAGATCGTCTGACGCTTGAACGCCGCTCCCAAACCCGCGGCGATCCCGCCCATGCTTGCGAGTAGGAGTGCGGAGAAACCCAGGATGGCCGTGGCCTGGAACCGTCCGGTCACGAGCGGCAGGATCCGCCGCCGGAGCTGAATCGACCGGCCCCAGTCTCCTTGGAGGACGCGGCCGATCCAGGTGATGTACTGCACCGGCAACGGCCGATCCAATCCCAGATCCTGTCGCAATCGATCGATCGAGGCCTGGGTCGCCCGGGGACCCAGCATGATCTTGACCGGATCCCCGGGCGCCAGGTGCAGGGTCAAGAAGACGAGAAAGCTGACCCCAACCACGACGGGTAGAAGCCATAGAAGCCGCCGCGCGAGGTAGCCTGCCATCTTCCCGGTCTCTTATTTGAACGTTGCCCGCTCAAACCGCAGAATCCCCTGGGTCGGCTGGAAGACGAAGCCCTCGATGCCCTTCTTCATGACGAAGGTCTCGTAGGCGTGGTCGATCCACACCCAAGGCGAGTCCTCGCAGATGAGCTTCTGGGCTTCGATATACGACGCCTTCCGCTTGTCCAGATCCAGTTCCTTTCTCGCCTGTGCCAGGAGAGCGTCAACGCGGTCGTTCTTGTAGAACGCCTCGTTGAAGCCGTTCGGCGGCCACTGCTCTCCGCTGAGCAGGATGTACAGGAAGTTGTCCGGATCGCCGTTGTCCATGATCCAGGACATCTCGTGGAGCTCAGCGACCTGACTCCAGTCTGCCTGGAAGACCTTCTCCAGGTAGATTCCCCACTCCCAGGTCTGGATGTTTGCCTTGATCCCGATCTGGGCCAGGTACGCCTGGATGGCGGTCGCCATCTCTACCGGTTGCTGCATGCCAGAGCCTGAGTCGGGAACCCAGAACGTCACCTCGAAGCCGTTTGGATAGCCGGCCTGGCTGAGGAGCTGACGGGCCTTTTCGAGGTTCCAGTCGTAGGGCTTGACGTCGTCGGTGTAGCTCCACACGTTGGTGGGTAGCGGGTTCGTCGCTACCTCCGCCGTGTTGCGCAGGATCCCTGTCACGATCGCCTTCTTGTCGATCGCGTAGTGCACGGCCTGACGGACGAGGGCGTTCTCGAACGGGGGACGTTTGCAGTTCATGACGAGGTACCACGTGTGCTGGCCCAGCTTTGCTACCACCTGGAACTTGGGGTCGGCGCGGAGCCGCTCCAGGTCCTCAGGCGGCGGGTTCACGATGAAGTCGACCTCTCCCGCTTCAAGGGCCGCCAGTCGGCTCTGCGGGTTGATGAGGGGTCGGAAGATGAGGGTCTCCAGCGTCGCGGGCTCGCCCCAGTAGTCGGGGTTCCGCTCGAGGACGACCTGCACCCCCGGCTCCCAGCTCTTGAAGCGGAACGGTCCGGTCCCCACAGCGTGGATGACGATTTCCGACCCGTACTTCTTGAGCGCCTCCGGGCTGATCATTGCCGCGGAGGCCATGGCCATGTTCCTCAGGAACGGGGCGAACGTGTACTTCAGCTTGATCATGACCGTCTGGGGATTGACCACCTGGACCGAGTCGACCATCCCGAAGGTGAAGTCGGCGTAGGCATAGACGCCGGTCTCGTGATATGGGTTGTTGGGGTCGATTTGGCGTTCGATGTTCGTCTTCACGACGTCGGCCGTGAATGGGGTCCCATCGTGGAAGCGCACGTTCTCCCGCAGATTGAACGTGTAGGAGAGGCCGTCCTCTGACATCGTCCACGACTTAGCCAGCCCGGGGATGATCTCAGTGGTGCCGGGTGCGAACTGAGATAGGGTCTCGAAGAGGGACATTGTAGCGCGAATCGAGTTGTAGTCCGTGATCTGGTGAGGATCTAGTGAGGTGGGTTCCGCCTCAAGCCCTACCACGAGAGGTTTTCCTCCCGCGCAGGCGCCTGCAAGAGCGACCGCAAGGACCAGCCAACCAACTACTATTGCCCAATTCTTGGGCATGGAAAGACACCTCCTTGTTCACAAGCGATCGATGTCAAGTGCGATGTGCTTCCTGTGGATCACCTCCTCGCTACTTCGAGACAAGCCTGACTGATTCCACAGTATACGTGCTTCCTTGCTCGCAGGTCAAGAGGAGGTGAGAGGACTCTGGACAGGGCGCGGACGAACCCGAGTGCTGATGAGTTCCGGCGAAGCCTAGGCGCGAGAGCGCCCTCACTCCCAGCGGAAGAAGCGCGCGGTGAGGGCGGCGGAGGCGACGAGGAACCCGAGAAGGGCAAGCGTCGCCTGGACGTCCCAGCCAAACCCAAGCCACGGCCCCTGCAGGAGTCGGCCAAGCGCTCCCCCTCCGTACGGGAGATCGGCGACGTCCGAGGGGCGAGCTTGACGAACGATGGCGAAGTCCTCCCAATGGGAAAGGGGGGAGGAGTCTGTCCAGGACATCGGCGAGAAAGGGCGGGGTGCCGTCGGAAGAAAGGAGGAGAGCATGATCCGAAGGCTCTGGGACGTGACGCTCACGGTCAAGGACCTCGAGCGCTCGGGGCGCTTCTACGAGGAGGCCCTTGGACTCGAGAAGAAGTACGCCTACAAGGACTACGTCGGCTTCGACTGCGGCGGGGTGGAGCTCGGCCTCAAGACCTGGGGCGATCTCGAGCCGCCCAGGGAGGGCGAGCCCTGCATCAACTTCCTCGTTGACGACGTCGACGCCACCGCCGAGGACCTGAGGGAACACGGGGCCACGGTTGTGAAGGAGCCGCACGAGGCGCAGTGGGGAGCGCGGGTCGCCCTCTTCCTCGACCCGGACGGGAACACCCTGCAAGTCTCGCAAGTTCACTGGCGAGACTACTTCGCAGTCTGCGCCAAGTCGAGACCCCCCGCGTAGTCTGGGGAAGGCGCATTCGGGGCGTCCGGCTGCGGCACGGAGTGTCGTCAGGCCTTGCGGACCGGCTGACGGATCACCGTCTTGAGGCGTTCCGGCGCCGTCCGCGTCGGGTCGGAGAGGTAGATCTCGTGGTGCTTCCCGGCGAGCGCGTACCCCTCTTCGGCGATGAAGGCGTGCATCCGCTCGATTGTTTCTGCCTCATCGGCGTAGGGACCAAGGTACAGGGTCTGGGCGGAGAGCCCTTCGCGGAAGGGTCGAAGACGAAGCTTCTCCAGGGCCGGTAGCGGCTTCTTCTTTCCGGCCGCCTCGGCCGCCGCGGCGACGTCTCCCTCCGTGACGAACTCCGGTTGGAGGAGCATCACCGTCCAGCGCCATTCGTCCTTCGCCCCGAGGGTGAAGCGCCCCATCTCGTCCGTCCACCACAGACCCTCAAGGGGCATCACCTTCCAGTCGAGGCCGCGCTCCTTCTTGAAGGTGAACTTGAGGGTGTAGGCGACCGAGTAGAGGGCGCCGATCGCGTCCTTGAAGTCCTGGGAGGTGTTCGGATCGCCCCGCCCGTCGACCGCGAGGAAGTTCATCTTTGGGACCTCGACGAGGACGAACTTCCCCTTCGGCGGGAGGTAGAACTCCTTCAACTCCTTCACGAGGTCGCGCTTCTCCATCGGGCGTCATCTCCTGGTCGTTTTCTTGGAAGGTACCGCGCCG
>CAYHEK010000063.1:6386-9154 GCA_964355545.1 uncultured Thermotogae bacterium
GAGACGGTTCTCGAGGTAGTCGCGGCACTCCGGACTAACGAGGTCACCGCCGCAGAGCGCGGGCTCCTCCACCACCCGACAGAAGTAGCCACGCGCCCGCTCCAGGCTCTGGCAGAAGATACCAAGGAGCGGGGGGAGCCCTCCCCAGAAGCCACCCAGGGCCCGGCAAGGGCCGCCGGCGGCGTAGGTTGGATCGATCTCGAGGGCCCGCTCAAGGAGGGCGAGGGCCCGATCGGGGACGCGGTCCTGGATCGCCGTCCAGGGCGTTTCCTCCACGGAACGAAGCCAGTTGAGGGAGGTCCAGAAGAGGGCGGCGACGTCCGTCTCCCTTCTCGCGGCCTCGGCGAAGTCTTCCTGCGAAGGGGCGGTCCCCGAGTCCATTCCCAGGCTCTTCAGCCCCCAGTTTCTCCCCTTGAGGTAGGTTCCCCTTGCGCTCCCCTCGTCCGCGAGGAAGTAGTTCCCGAGAGCGAAGTAGCACTGGGAGAGCTTGTCGAGGAGGTTCCTCTTCTCAACGCCGACCGCAATCCCCGCAAGTTCCACCTCTCTCGTCTCGTCGAGGCCCTCTGGGGCGCCAAGCTCGCGCTTGAACGCGTCGATCGCCGCCTCGAGGGCCATTTGGCCTTCTTGGGTGTAGGGGACCACGACAAGGTCGCCGGGAAAAAGGAGAAGGGCGGTCCTTAAGTTCATCTGGGCCGCGCGAGCCGCCAGGATGGGCGAAACAAGGAGCGCAACGGACAAGAGGACTCCCCTCGCCCGCCATCGCCTGAAGGGGATCATGAAGGATACTCTAGAGCCTGCCCCGCGCCGGCGCAAGGACGGGGAGGAGACCGGGCCCGCCACCGCGCGCCGGGGAGTCTTGACCTGGCCTCCTATTGCAGTAGTATCTACTTCGTACGCAGTACGTTGCACTGCGACGGAGAGGCTGATGCTGGAGCGATTGCTGGGATCAAGACTGAGGGCGCGCGTGATCGGGTGGCTGTTCACGCACCCCGACGAGCGGTTCTACGTCCGTCAGTTGACCGCTCTACTCGATGAGGATTCGACCAACCTCAGCCGGGAGCTGGCGCGTCTCGAGTCGCTTGGGATTCTTCTCTCCGAGCGCGACGGGCGAGAGAAGTACTACCGCGCGAATCCCGACTCGTCGGTGTTTGCTGAGCTGAAGGGCCTGGCCGCCAAGACGGCGGGCGTCGTGGATCTCCTCCGGCAGGCGCTCGAAGGGCTCAGGGATCAGATCGATGCTGCCTTCGTCTTCGGCAGCTTCGCAAAGCAAGAGGAGACGGCGGCAAGTGACATCGATCTCGTGATCATCGGCGACGCCGATCCAGTCTCTGTCCATGGGGCGATGGCTCAAGCCGAGGAGGTACTTCGCAGAACGATCAACTACTCCCTCGTCTCGCGCGAGGAGTACGCGGGGCGGCGAGAGGAGGAGGCCGGGTTCCTCGCGACGGTCCTCAAAGGCCCGAAGCTGATGGTCCTGGGAGCGCTCGATGACAGTCGATGAGCTTCTTCAACAGAGGAAAATCTACCGGCAGGACGACGCTCCGGCGGATGTCCGCGCCGCGCTCGAGCGAGCCACGAAGGACCTGGCATCGGCCGAGCATATGCAGAGCGTGGATCACGGCTGGGCCTTCTCCATCGCCTACAACGCGGTCCTGCACGCGGCACGGGCGGTGATGTTCTCTAACGGCTTCCGCCCGGCGAGCCATGAGAGTCACAAGAACACCTTCGCCTTCCTCCGCGCCATCGCAGAGGGCGAACGCAGAACGTGGGTCGACTACTTCGATCGCATGCGCGTGAAGCGCCACGAGGCGGTCTACGAGACGGCCGAGCGCATCAGCAGAACGGAGGCAGAAGCCCTCATCGATCAAGCGCGAGGCTTCATCGCCTGGGCGAAAGAGGTCGCGCTCGAGGAGGCCGACGGATCACCAGGATAGCGGAGCCTTCAGCCTGACGCCGGGTGGTCTCAGGGCCTCTTTGGGGCGACCAGCCGGCCCAGCAGCGCCCGGGCTTGCTTCGTCTCCTCTCGCTCCCTTGCGTTCTTCGCCGGGAGGAGACCGACCCGCACCAGGTCAAGGCGCGACTCCCAACCTGCGCTCTTCAGGATCTCGACGAGGGTGCCTCTTCGGATGACGTCTCCCGGGCTGGCGGCTGGGACGACCACGATCTCCGCGGGCCGATCTCTGAGCGCGCGGAGGAAGATGTGGTGATCTCCAGAGACCCTGTCCAGTTTGAAGAAGTCCCGCCTCAGAGCCGAGAAGAGCTTACGCGCCTGAAGACCCCGGAGTTCGGGCGGGATCATGCCTGCGCTGGGACCTTACACCACTCCATGGTCGTTGCTCCAGGGCGCGAAGGTGCGGAACGGGTGAGGTCCTCGACGGCTGGGAGTTCTCCTGAAGGAGGGGTAGTTCTTAGGTATGCGTTCGGCGCGAGCTCGAGGCCGTGTTCGGAAACGGTTGCGAGGTAGCCGCGGATCGCGTCGAGCATCCGAACCCTCGCCTGAGCGAGCGTCGGAGCCCAGGTCACGCAGCCGCGGAGACCAGGGGCCACGCCGAGGAAGCCGTCCTCGTCTTTCCGGAACTCGACGTAGATCCAGACTTGGCTCGACTGCACCCCGGCCTCCATGAATGGCCTCCTTCTTGTGGCTAGTCCCCAGTATACCTATGGCGGAGGTTATCTGCAAATAGGGGATAGCACATCGCACGTCCACACGAGTCACATAGCGGAGGATCGCAAGGCTAGCTGATCTGGTAGATCGCCGGGCGGTAGCG
>CAYHEK010000064.1:0-8812 GCA_964355545.1 uncultured Thermotogae bacterium
TCGGGTTTCGCCCCCCGTGCCTCGGCGAGCTTGGCGAGGAACGAGGAGGCTTCGGCGGCGTTCACCCCGCGCAAGCGAAAATCCTTCTTCCCCAGGCGCACGACGAGGTCCTTTCCTCGGAGGGAGAGGTGGATTTGGTCCAGGCTGTGCTCGCGGCCGACCCCGAAGGCGCCGAGGGACCTCTTGATCAGCCGGTTCGCGGCTCCTGCGATCGCTCGCTTGAGGAGGGCGGAGAAGGCCCTTTCACCCTCGCCTTGGGAGGTCTTGATCCTCCCCAGAGCCTCCGAGACCTGGTCTTGGACCTCCTTGGTCAGCTCGACGACGACCGTCCCTCGGTCGGTCAGGATGAGGGTCACCCCGTCCGCCGCGTCCGAGAGACGGGCGACCTCGCCCATCCACGCTACCTCGTACAGGGGTTCCGTTCCGACCCCCTTGAGGTCCCGCTCACCTAGAGGGAGGTAGCGGAGCCCATTCGGGAGGGGAGTCAATTCCTTGATTCTCTCCGTGACGAGGATCTGCCCGCCCTTGGCGAGGCTCGAGATCCGCTGAGCGAGGTTGACCGAGTGCCCGATCATGTCGGACTCGGTCATGATCGGTGTCCCGCTCGCAAGGCCGATCCCGACATCGATTCCCTCCTCCGGGGTCTCCAGGTTACAGCAGCGGATCTCCTCCTGGATCCTCATCGCCGCCTCGATCCCGTCCACGGGTTCCGGAAAGGCGGCGATGATCCCGTCGCCCATCGTCTTCACGAGGATCCCGCCTCGCTCCTCGATCCTCTCCTTGAGGAGGCTCTCGTGGCGCTGCGAGAGGCGCCAGGCGGCGCGGTCGCCCCGCCGGGCCGTGTACGAGGCGAAACCACGGATGTCGCTGAACATGACAGCGATCTCCTCGTTCGCCTCCACCTGCGCGCGGATCTGCTGGCGATTCTTTAGCGTCGTGCTCCACGACATGGCGTGATTCCCCCCGGATTGGAAAACGGCTCGTCCGCATTATATCATGCGAAACAAGATGGAGAACCTGACGAAAGGAGTGAGGATATGGATGAGAAGGAGACTCTTGCCCTCCTCAAGAAGGCGCCGCTCTTCTCGCGCCTAGGCGAAAAGGGGCTGAAAGCGATCCAAAAGACAGCAACGGAGAAGGAGTTCCGGAAAGGGACGAAGATTGTCGCCGAGGGGAGCGCGGGGGTGGGGTTCTACTTGATCCTCGCAGGGAGCGCCGAGGTCTCGCGGAGCGGGGAGAGGCTCGCCAAGCTTGGGTCGGGGGCGTTCTTCGGGGAGATGTCGCTCCTCGACGGGGAGCCCCGCTCGGCGGACGTGATCGCCCTCGAGGACACGGCCTGCCTCGTCCTCTCCCCGTGGGCGATGAAGGGGATCGTCGCGGCGAACCCGGAGGTCGCTCTGGGGATGCTCGAGGAGCTCGCTCGGCGCCTGCGCGAGACCGATCGTGCGCTGAGCTAGCGAGATGGAGAGGATCGCCGTCACCTGCCTGGGGTCGGGGGCGGCGCTGGGACGGGGGCGCTTCTGGAGCTCGCTCCTCCTGGACGGAAGGGTCCTCCTCGGACTTCCCCCAACGACGGTCCCGCAGCTTGAGCGCCTGGGGAAGGACCCCGCGGCCATCGACTACATCTTCGTCTCCCACCTCCACGCCGACCACTACTTTGGGCTCCCTTTCTTTCTCCTTCTCTTCAGTTACCTTTACGAGCGGGAAGAGACTCTCTACATCATCGGGCCTGTCGGGATGGAGGAGGCCTCGGAGAGACTGTACGACCTCGCGTGGCCCGAGCTCCGGAAGAGTGGGATCGTGCCGCGGGTCCCGGTCTCGTTCATCGAGGTGAACGGGGAGGGGCGCTTCCGCGCCGGCGACCTCTTCTTCCAGGCCGTGAAGGTGGAGCACTTCGGGATGGACGCCTATGGGTTCCGCTTCCCCTGGAAGGGTCGCGAGGTCGCGTTCACGGGGGACACCGGCGACTGCCCACAGCTTCGTCACCTCCTCGACGGGGCTGACCTTGTGATCACGGAGTTCACGCACGCCTTCCGCACAGAGGACACGGGCCACCTGGGCGCGGCCGAGGTCTTGCGCCTCACCGAGCGGCTCCGCCGGCAGGGGGCCACGGTCCTGGCGACTCACCTCGGAGGGGATCCGGACCCGATCGAAGGCCTGATCATCTCCCGCGACGGAGAGACCTACCTCCTGTAGGAACGCAAGGAGCAGGATGAGGACGCGGATCGGCTTGGAGATCCACGCGCAGCTCCTCACCCAGACGAAACTCTTCTGCGCCTGTTCGGCGCGCTACTTCGGAGCCCCTCCCAACACCCTCACCTGTCCGGTCTGCCTGGGGATGCCCGGGGCGCTGCCGGTGCTGAACCGCCGTGCGGTGGAACTTGCGATTCAGGTTGGCCTCGCCCTCGGGTGCGAGATCGCCGTGGTCGTGGCGTTTGACCGGAAGAACTACTTCTACCCTGATCTCCCCAAGGGGTACCAAATCTCGCAGTACGAGCGGCCGATCGCGCAGCGCGGGTCGCTTGAGATTACATCCGCGGGGCGAAGGACGCGCGTGCGGATCCGACGGGTTCATCTCGAGGAGGACGCGGGAAAGCTCCTCCACACCGAAGATGGAAAGACCCTCGTCGACTTCAACCGCTCCGGCGTTCCCCTGGTGGAAGTCGTCACCGAGCCGGACCTCGCGACGCCCGCCGAGGCGCGCCTCTTCGTCGAGGAGCTGCGGAGGATCCTCCGCTACCTCGGAGCGTGCACGGGGGACATGGAGGAGGGAGCGCTCCGCTGCGACGCAAACCTCTCCGTGAGCGAGGGGGAGGCCCTGGGGAGGAAGACCGAGGTGAAGAACCTGAACTCCTTCCGCGCGATCGAGCGTGCCCTGTGCTTCGAAGAAGAGCGCCAGCGCAGGCTCCTTGCCCGAGGAGAGAAGGTCGAGGAGGTGACTCTCGGGTGGGACGAGCGCCGCGGAGAGGCCTTCCCCATGCGTTCCAAGGAGGAGGCGGACGACTACCGCTACTTCCCCGAGCCGGACCTCCCTCCCCTCGCGATCGACCGGGGGTGGGTGGAGCGCCTGCGGGAGGGGATTCCCGAACTCCCTCAAGCGAAGCGCGCGCGGTTCCTCTCCCAGTACGCGCTACAAGAAGAGGAGGCGGGTGTCCTCGCGGACGAGCGGGCCCTCGCCGACTACTACGAGCGGGTTGCAGCCCTCTCCGGCGACGCGAAGCAAGCGGCGGGGTGGATCCTCTCCGAGGTCCTCCGCCTCGTGAAGGGGAGGGGAGAGGGCCTCGCGGAGATCCCGCTCTCGGCGGAGGACCTCGCGGCGCTCGTCGGCGCGGTCCGGGCCGGTCGGATCACCCGCACGAGCGGGAAGGAGGTTCTGGAAGAGGCGTTCCACACGGGGAGGCCTCCCGAGGAGATCATCGCCTCCCGCGGCCTCTCCCGGATCGGCGAGGACGAGGCGCTCCTTCGCGTCGCCCGCTCGGTCGTCGCGGCGAACCCGCAGGCCGTCGCCGACTGGCGTGCCGGGAGGACTCAGGTGATCGGGTTCCTCGTCGGGCAGGTGATGAAGGAGACCCACGGCCGGGCGGACCCGAAGAGGGTCGCGGCCCTGATCCAAGGGATCGTGGAAGGGGCTTAGGGCGGCCCCTCTAGCCGCGCGTGTAGCAGCTCCGGCAGCGCGCCTCGTAGGTCCCCACACCGCCGACCTGGATCACTGGGTCATCGGCCGGGGCTGGCCTCCCGTCGATCAGGCGTTGGCTGCGCGTCGCCACCTCGCCGCACTGGGTGCAGACCGCGTGCAATTTGTCGACCTGATCGGCGAGGGCCATGAGGGTCGGCATCGGGCCGAACGGTTCCCCGGCGAAGGTGAGGTCGAGTCCGGCCACGATCACCCGCTTCCCCATCGCGACGAGCGCCTCGCAGACCTCGGGAAGTCTCTCCGAGAAGAAGTTCCCCTCGTCGAACGCGACGACCGAAGACGTGCGCAGGGCCTCTTCCCCGACCGCCGCGGTGAGAATGGCGAGTGATTCAGAGCCTGGTTCGAGAGGGTGAGCCTCGAACTCGCGGCCGTAGTGGGTGACGACCGCGCGCGCGCTGTAGCGGTTGTCGATCGTCGCCTTGAACAGAAGGACGCTCCCGCGCGCGATCCGCACCCGCTCGAGCCGCCGGATCAGCTCCTCGGTCTTGCCGGAGAACATGCACCCCGTGATCACCTCGAGCCTCCCCATCGCCTTCTTGGACACCTTCCCTCCTTATCGGCCGCTTAAGAGATCGTCCGTGTACAGCTCCTCGAGTGGAAGCTCTCGCTCGATCACTCCGCTCTGAAACAGGTACGCTTGTACCCGGTTCCACTCGTCCGGGTCGTCGTGGCGAGCCCCGCGGGCGTAGAGGGGGAGCGTCGCCGCGTACGAGCGGCGGTTGAGCTCGTCGTCGAGGTCCGGATGCGTCCGGAGGAAGGCGGCGAACGCCTCTTCCGGATGGGCCTCGGTGTAAGCGATCCCCTGGACGAGGCCGCGGACGAACGCGCGCAGGTCCTCGCGGCGGCCGCGGAGAAGCTCTGGGTTCGCGACGACCACGACCTCGTAGGTCTCGGGGACGCAGTAGTCCTCCTGGGCGAAGTAGACCGGCTCCCGGCCGAGGAGCTCGACCTCGATCGGCTCGAAGTTGCGGAAGGCGCCGATCGCGTCCACTTGGTGGGAGAGGAGCGCCGGGACCGTTCCGAGCCCCACGTTCACGAGCTCGACCTCGCCTTCCCCCACCCCCGCGCAGCGGAGGACCGTCCGCCACAGGACCGGCTCGAGCGGGGCGAGGGAGTAGCCGATCTTCTTGTTGCGCAGGTCGGAGGGGGTCTTCACCCCGTACTCCTTGAGGGAGAGGAGCCCGCCGAGCGAGCGGTCGATCAGGGCGGCGGTCGCGATCAGGGGGAGACCGGCGGCTCGGGCGATCAAGAAGTTGATCTGGGGAGTCAGTGCGAGCTCGACCGTGCGCGCCGCGGCGAGCTTCGCCGGGTCGCTCGGGTCGCCGGGGACGAGGATCTCGACCTCGATCCCCTCTTGGGCGAAGAACCCGCGCTCGAGCGCCGCGTAGAGGGGGACGTGATTGGGGTTGGGGAAGAAGTCAAGGAGGACACGGACCTTGTGAACCCCACACCCGACGAGACACAGGGCAATAAGCGCCCCGGCTGCTAGACAAGCGACCCCCCTCACCGTCCCGGCCCCCTTTCTCCCCGCCTCCGCCAGCGGAGGAGACGGCGTTCGATTATGCGGACGAGCCCAAAGAGGAGCAAACCGAGGAGGGTGAGAAGGAGGAGCGAGGCGAAGACGAGGTCGACGCGCAGGAGTGCGTTGGATTGGAGCATCAAGTAGCCAAGCCCCCGCTTCGCGCCGATCCACTCTCCGATCGTCGCCCCGACCACGCTCAAGGTGACCCCGACCTTCAGGCCGGAGAAGAGGGAAGGGAGGCTCGCCGGGACGCGCGCCATGCGGAAGATCTGCCACTCGCTCGCCCGCAGGGAGCGGAAGACGTCGAGCGTCTCCCCTCCCACGGAGCGGAGGCCGTCGACCCCGCTCACCGTCACGGGGAAGAAGACGACGAGGGCGGCGACGATCGCCTTCGGCCAGAGGCCGTAGCCGAACCAAAGGACAAGGAGGGGCGCGATGGCGAAGATCGGGACCGTCTGCGAGGCAACGACGAAGGGGTAGATCGCGCTCTCAAAGGTCGGGAAGTAGAAGAGGAAAAGGGCGAGGGCGATCCCACCGAGAGTTCCCAAGAGGACCCCCAGCACGATCTCGAGGGCCGTCGTCCCGGCGTGGGAGAGAAGGAGCGGGAACTTCGTGAAGAAGACGAGGAGAATGCGGCTTGGAGCGGGCAGGATGTAGAAGGGGACCCCAAAGGCGCGCACCGCCGCCTCCCAGGCAAGGAGAAGAAGGAGGAGAAGCCCGATCGGGCGGGCGTGGCGCGCGATCGACCTAGGGATGGGGGACCTCCGCGTGGACGAGACTGAGGATCTCCGCCTTGAGCGCGACGACCGGCTCCGCGGCCCGCAAACGGGGACGGGGGATCGAGGGGGAGAACTCCCGCCGCACCCGGGCGGGTCGCGACGAGAGGAGGTAGATCCGATCGGAAAGGAGGACGGCCTCTTCGATGTCGTGAGTCACGAGAAGGACGGATCGTCCGAGCTCCTCCCACACGCCGAGGAGCCAGTCCTGCATCGTCGTTCTGGTCAAGGCGTCGAGCGAGCCGAGGGGCTCGTCGAGGAGGAGGACCTCGCGGTGGGAGAGGAAGGTGCGCATGAGGGCGAGGCGCTGGCGCATTCCACCGGAGAGCTCGCACGGGTAGAGTCCCTCGCAGCCGGCGAGCTCGAAGCGGCAGAAGAGCCTCCTCGCCTCGTCGATCGCCTCCACCCGCGGCCGGCCGTCGATCTCGGAGCCGAGGATGGCGTTCCCCAAGGCCGTCCTCCACGGGAGGAGGGTGTCGCTCTGCGGCATGTAGGCGGTCCCTCCCCGCGCGTCGGCCGCGCCTCCCTGGACGAGGACCTCGCCGGAGTCGGGGGGAAGGAGCCCCGCCATGATCCGAAGGAGGGTCGTCTTCCCGCAGCCGGACGGCCCGATCACCGTCGCCCAGCCTCCCGCAAGGATCTCGAGCGAGATGCGGTCGAGGACAGGGATCCTCTCCTCGACACGGGCGAAGGACTTCGTGATTGCGACCGCCGCCAAGGCCCTTGTCATCCCTCTTCCCCCTCTCCCCAATGGGCCCACCCCTCCCTGGCCCTACGGTCGATTCATTCTAAGCGGAAAGGGAAGGGCGAGCACGTACCCTCTTCTCCACCTCCCGCCGGAGCGGCCTAGGGGGAGGATTGACACAGCGGGCGGTCCGGGACAGAATGGACCTGGGGGTGCGGGGGATGGGGGAACGATGAGGACGAAGGGCCGTTCACTGTGTGGCGTCTTTGTTGGTTTTTTTCTCTTCCTCCTCGGCCTCGGTCTTTGCGGCCAGGATGGAGCGAGCCCCTGGGTCTGGGGGCCGGTCCTCGGGGCGATTGGGGAGGACTACGTCGCCATCTCCTGGAACACCACGCCGGCGCTCCCGGCCGACCTGCACTACGCGAGACGGGAGGGGTACGAGTCGACGGGGGCGTGGGAGGAGACGCTCAGCTTCGAGCCGCACGCGGGCGTCGCCGAGATCCGCCTGGGGAACCTGAAGCCGGGGACGGCCTACTCCTATCAGCTCGTCCTTTACGACGGGGATGCCGCCTATCCAAGCCCGGTCGGAGCCTTCACCACCTCGAGCCAAGGGATCCCGCGCTTCTCCTTCCTCGTCTACGGAGACACGCGGACCTTCCCGGACCGGCACAAGCTCGTCGCCGACACGATGGCGAGGAATGAACCGGACGCCGCCCTCGTCATCCACGTGGGCGACCTCGTCGACTCGCCCACCCTCCCCGAGTTTGCGAACTTCTTCTGGGCGATCGGCGACCTCGCCCGCTCACACCCTTACCTCGCCGTCCTCGGGAACCACGAGAAGGGCGACCAGAGCTACTATGACTTCCTCGCCCTCCCGCCGGGCGGAGGGGTCGCAAGTGAGGAGTGGTGGTCCTTCGACTACGGGGGCGTCCACTTCGTGGGGCTTGACTCCGTCGTGGCGGGGAACCCCGACGCCGTTGCCCGCATGCGGGAAGAGGTCGAGTGGCTGAAGGACGACCTCGCTCGATCCCGCGCTCCGTTCAAGGTCGTCTTCTTCCACACCCCGATCTACAGCTCTTCCTGGAGGGGCGGGGTGAATCCGGGGCTACGCGACCTCTTGGAGCCGATCTTCCTTGAGAACGGGGTCGACCTTATCTTCTGTGGCCACATGCACGGCTACGAGCACTTCTACCTCGCGGGGATCCACCACGTCGTCACCGGAGGCGGTGGGGCTCCGCTCCAGGAGCCGATTAAGGAGGCGGCGGAGGGAACGGTCTTCCGCCGCTACGAAATGCTTCACTACATGCGGGTCACGGTCGATGGGGACACGATGCGTGTCGAGGCGATCCCCGTGGCGAGCGTCTACAGTGACGAAGTCCACTTGGTCCCGAGCGGTCGGCCGATCGATTCCTTCACGATCACCAAGGCGCGCTAGTCTGCGAGAAGGTCTGGTCGGGACGCCCGGATTTGAACCGGGGACCTCTTGCGCCCCATGCAAGCACGCTACCAGGCTGCGCCACGTCCCGCGAGTCCCATGGTACACCCGATCGTCTAGAGGGGCAAACCAACCTTGAGCCCTCTGTGCGAGGGACTAACGGAAGGCACGCGACGAACGTTCACGTCTCCGCGCGGTGGGAGACGGCGGAGGTGTGCGCGGCCCACGAAGAGGCGGCGTTCGTTGGGGCACGCCTACGGTGCTGCGGGGGCGACTGAGACGTTCTGGACGGCAGCGTCCGGGGCCCCGTCGTCGTCGGTGACGGTCAGGATCACGGTGAAGACTCGGGACTCGCTCTGCACGGTGAAGGTGTGCGGGACGAGGACCCCGGAGCCGGTCTGTGTATCCCCGAAGTCCCACAGGTAGGAGACGATCGTGCCGTCCACGTCCGAGGAGCCGGATGCGTTGAAGTCGACCGGGAGCGGGGTCGTCCCGCTCGACGGGGTCGCCGTGAAGCTCGCCACCGGTGGAACGTTCCCGAAGTAGATGCACCCCGCGAGGGCGAAGAGCCCGCCCACGAGGAGGACGAGCCCCACGATCGAGCTCTTCGTCTTTCGTGTGATCTTTCTCTCCACAATAACCTCCTTCACAAGCGTCTGGCTTGGCACTGTAGGAAGAAGGCACGGGAAAGTCAAGGCGC
>CAYHEK010000065.1:0-8770 GCA_964355545.1 uncultured Thermotogae bacterium
CGAGCGCGGGAGGGCGAAAGGGGACGATCCAGTGTCAGAAGAGCTTCGCCGGGTCCTGGCGGTAGTAGAGGCGGAGCTCCTCATAGAGCTCCGGGTGCCTCGCCCGGAGGAGTGTCGGCCGCGTGAAGAAGCACTCGGTTGCGACGGCGAAGAACTCGGCCGGGCTTGTCGCCCCGTACTCGTCGAGCAGGGTCTTTTGCCCTCTCTCCGCTTCCCTGCGGAGCCTCTCGTACTCGCGGCCCAGCACCCGCGCCCAATCGGAGTACATGGAGCCCTGCGGCAGGGCCGGCGCGCCCTCCACCGCCCCGTCCTCGGAGTCGAGCTGGTGGGCGAACTCGTGGAGGACCACGTTGCGACAGTCCTCCGCGCCTCTCTCCGCAGCGAGCACGTCCTCCCAGGAGAGGACGACTGCGCCCCGCTGCCACGACTCCCCCAGGCGCGCCTCCGGGCCCTCGGTGACGATCCCGTTCTCGTCGTGCTCGTAGTGTTCGCCGATGTAGGCGTGCGGGTAGACGATGATCGAGACAAGGCGAGGGTAGTAGTCGGCCTCGCGGTGAAGGAGGAGGAGACAGGCGTGCGCAGCGATCGTGACTCGGATCTCGTCGGTGATCTCGAGTCCATCGACTCCCTCGAAGTGTTTCTCGGCGAGGAAGACCTGGATGTGCCCCAGGAGCTCTTCTCGGTCTTCCAGGGGGAGGCGGTGATAGAAGGGGACGTTTCGCTCCACGATGGAGCGCCACTCTGGGGGGAACTCCCGCCGGCGCAGGCGCCTCCTCTTCGACTCCTTCCACGACCACATTATGCCTCTCTCCAAGGGGCCAGAATTGGCATTTCTTCTCCAGCCCTTGTCTTTCCTATCATACTCCCTCGAGGAGGTGGATGGCACAGTGGGAGCCGTGGGATCTCTTCTCTTCCCTCAGCCGACTCCCTTCGGGAGGGTTGGCCTCGTTTGGGAAGGGACGAGTGGGGGACCGAAGGTGAAGCGGGTCCTTCTCCCGCTCGACGCAGGAGGGAGGGAGCGGGACGAGCGCGCCTTCTTTGGCCTTCGCCGCGGCTCGTGCCCCGAGATCGCCGAGCTCGGCCGCCGGATCGAGGGGTTCCTCCGTGGGGAGGCGATCCCCTTCGATCTTGGGATCCTCGCCCTCGCGGACTCTTCCGACTTCCAGCGGGCCGTCCTCCTCGCCGAGGCGGGGATCCCGCGCGGCTGGGTCAGCACCTACGGAAGGGTCGCGCGCAGCGCGGGGTTCCCGGGCGCCGGCCGCGCCGTGGGGAGAGCCCTCGCAGAGAACCCCTTCCCGATCGTCATCCCCTGTCACCGGGCGGTCCGCGCCGACGGCGACCTGGGCGGGTTCCAGGGCGGCCGCGCGATGAAGCGGGCCCTCCTTCTCCTGGAGGAAGTCGCCTTCACCAAGACCGGCAAGGTGGCGATGGAGAGGGTCCAGTACTGACCGGATCCGGTGAAGGGCACCTCGTCACCGGCCTTCCGCACGTTCGCCCCCCGGCGAGGAAAGACATGGGGTCCCCCCGGCCGGGCCGCGCGTCCCGCGGTCGAGCGGCCACGTGGCTAGACTGTGACGTCGACCATAGGCGTTCGCTCTTCCCACGAAGGAGCGGCTGAGGGGGGACCCAACCGATGCAGAAAGCGGCCCTGGAGAAGGTGTGCAGAACGAAGAGGGATCACATGCGGCTCCTAAGAGACCTGGCGTGCGCCTACGCCCGCCACTCCCCGAAGTCCGCGGCCCTGAACGAGCGGGCGAAGAGGGTTGAGATCGACGGAGGGAGCCACGCCCTTCGGCTGATCGAGCCCTTCCCCCCGCGCATCGTGAGGGCGCGCGGCGCGTGGGTGAGGGACGAGGACGGCCACGACATCCTCGACTTCTGGCAGGGCCACCACTCAAACCTCCTCGGCCACAACCCCGAGTGCGTGACGAGCGTTCTCACCGCGGCGTTCGCGGAGGGGCTCGGCCTCCAGACCGGCTTCACCGAGCGGCTCGAGGTAGAGGCGGCGGAGATCCTCTGCCGCCAGACCGGCGTCGAGCGGGTGCGCTTCACGACGAGCGGGACCCTCGCCACGATGTACGCCGTCCTCCTCGCCCGGGCCTACACGCGACGCGAGGCGGTGATGAAGGTGGGCGGCGGCTGGCACGGGGCGCAGCCTTGGGGACTCAAGGGCGTCGGCTTCGACAGCGAGGCGGGGTTTGAGAAGGTCGACACAGAAGGACTTCCTCCCTCCGTGACGGATGAGGTGATCGTCACCCCGTTCAACGACCCACAGATGCTCGCGCAGCACTTTCACCAGCACGGGGACCGGATCGCCTGCCTCCTCGTTGAGCCGTTCCTCGGCGCGGGCGGGTACATTCCAGCGACGCGGGAGTACCTTGAAGTCGCGCGCGCGCTGACCGAGAGGTACGGCGCCCTCCTCCTCTTCGACGAGGTCGTCTCCGGGTTCCGCTTCCGCGCCGGGGACGCGGGGGCCCTCTACGGCGTGCGCCCCGACCTCGCCGCCTTCGCCAAGGTGATGGGCGGCGGGATGCCGGTCGCGGCGGTGGCCGGCCGCGCCGACGTGATGGGCCTCGCCGGCCGCGAGGGCGGAGGGAGGGTCAAGTTCTCCGGCGGGACCTACTCCGCTCACCCCGCCTCGCTCCTCGCCGCGAAGGCGATGATGGAGCACCTCGTCGCCCACGAGGCGGAGATCTACCCGCACCTCGAGAGGCTCGGGGAAGCGACGCGCCGGACCGTCGAGGAGGCCTTCGCCGCGGAAGGGATCTACGCCCGCTCGACCGGGTACGCTAGCGACGTCCTTCCCCCAAGCTCGCTTGGCATGGTCCTCTTCCCCTACGAGAAGGGTCAGCCTCTCGAGACTCCCGAGGAGGTGCGCAACCCCGCCGTGTGCGACCTCGTCTTGAGTGAACACGCGCTCCAGCTTGCCCTCCTCCTCGAGGACGTGCACGTCGTGCACGGCCTGGGGTCGGTGACGACGGCGCACACGGAGGAGGAGATCGCCCTCCTCGGTGAGGCCTGCCGCCGGGCGGCCCGCCGCCTCAAGGCCTATCTCTGAAGGACTCCTTGTCCCGCGCCTTGGCCCCCGCTATCCTAGGTTCCTTGCGAGCGCCAAGGGAACGGAGCCCGGCGCGGCGAGGAGGGTCGGACGATGGAGAAGGAAGAGCTGCGACCCCTCGTGTTGCATGTCCTGCGAAGGGAGTCGCAGACCCACTTCAACGCGATCGAGCACCAGGTAAAGGCCCTCGCCCCGGCCTACGGCCGCCAGGATGCCCTCCGGCTCCAGGAGGTCCTCTGGGAGCTCCTCCTTCAGGGGGTCCTCGCTCCGGGGAAGAACTCCTCGAACCTCCACCTCCCCTTCCTCCACGTGACCGAATACGGGGCGCGGTGCCTGGAGGAGGACTCGCTCCTCCTTCACGACCCCGACGGGTACCTCGCCCGCCTCGAGGGGCGGCTCGGCCGGCCCCTCGACCCGGTCCTCCTTTCGTACGTGCGGGAGAGCGTGGAGAGCTTCCTCTGCGGCAGGTACCTCGGGGCGCTCGTCACCCTCGGCCTCGCCGGTGAGCGGCTCCTGGATCTTCTCGTCGACGCCCTGGCGAAGGGCATCGCGGATCGACGCGAACGCGGAGCCCTCAAGAGGGGAGTGAACGGAGCAGGACGGAGCGTCGAGCGCCGCTTCGACGTCCTCCGGATCTACCTTGAACGCCTCTCCCTCCCTCGCGCGCTTGCGGAGGGCCTCCGCATCGACCTTCCGGGCCTCGTCGCCCTCTCCCGTCACAGCCGCGACGAGGAGGGCCTCCCGATCGAGCGACCGAGCGACCGAGAGACGGCCCACGCGAGCCTCCTCTCCTTCCCCGGACACTGCGCGTGGGCCTTCGCCCTGATCGACTACCTCCGGAAGGCGCAAGAAGCCTAGGGCGCCCTCGCGGAACCCCGTTCGAGGCCGTTGTGAGCCACGCACAGAGAGGCTAAGGTATAGGAACGATCTACACGAGGTGCGTTGTGGAAAGAAGACCGGACATCCTGCTCGTTGTCCTGGACACGATGCGGCGCGACCGCCTCTCCTCCTACGGGAACCCGCGCGCGACCTCGCCCGAGTTCGACGCCTTCGCCGCTTCCGCGACGGTCTTTGAGCGCGCCGTTTCCCCCGCACAATGGACGGTCCCGGCGCACGCCTCGCTCTTCACCGGGCTGTACACGAGCGAGCACGGAGTGACGCAGGGGTACTCTGTCCTCCCGGATCGGATCCCGACGTTGGCGGAGCTCCTCCGCGGCGCGGGCTACCACACCGTCGCCTTCTGCAACAACCCGCTCGTCGGGGTGTTGAACAATGGCCTGCAGCGCGGATTCGACTCGTTCTACAACTACGCCGGCGCCTCCCCCGATCGCCCGGCCGACCGCCTGCGCGGCCCTCTGCGGCGGGCCCTCGTGAGCCGCTTCCGCCGCACCGCCCGCCGGATCGAGAATCGCTTTGCCCACTCCGATCGTCTCTTCCAGCTCTCGATGCACCCCTGGGTCGTCCCCCTCTGGGTGCGCGGGGTGAACTACAAGGGGTCGACTGAGCGGTCGATCTCCGATCTCCTCGCCTACGTCGAGGGGCGCCGCCAGCGCCCCCTCTTTCTCTTCCTCAACCTGATGGGGTCGCACCTCCCGTACCGGCCCTCCCAGGAGGTGTTCGACCGGGTCGCTCCGGGCCTGCGCGACGACCGCGCTGCGTGCGCCTTCGTGCGGCGTCTGAACACGGACGCGGCCCGCTGGCAGGCCCCGCCGGAAGGACCACTCCGCGACTGGGAACGAGCGGCGCTTGAAGGTTTCTACGACGCCGAGGTCGCCTGCCAGGACGAGCACCTGGGGCGCCTCCTCCGGGGCCTCGAGGGGACGGGTGCGCTCGAGGACGCCCTCGTGATCCTGGTCGCGGACCACGGAGAGGGCCTCGGCGATCACGGCTTCTTCGGCCACACGTTCGTCGTCCATCAGGAACTGGTGCACGTGCCGCTCGTCGTCTCCGGGAGAGAATTCCTCGGCGGTCGTCGTGTGCGCACGAACGTCTCCACACGGCGGGTCTTCCACACCGTCCTTGAGGCCGCTGGGGTCGGCCGGTCGGTCGGGCTGGACGGCGATCCCGCCGCGCTCGGCCTGGAGAGGGCGCTCGACGGCGCGGATCCCGAGGGCGGGGTCGCGTACACCGAGGCGATCCCCGCGCAGACGATCGTCTCCCTCCTCCGACGGCGCAATCCCTCCCTGTTCGAGCGGCTTGCGCTTGCGGAGGTCCGACGCGGCGTGTACGCTGGTGACTGGAAGCTTGTCCTCGGCGGGGATCGCGTGGAGGGCCTGTACGCGCTCGACCGCGACCCGGCCGAGGAGGAGGACGTCTCCGTCGCTCACCCCAACCTCGCGGCCGAGCTCCACGAGAAGGTCCGCGCCTTCGTCGCGCGGTGCGGGCGCGCGGCGACTTCTGGCGGGGCCCAGGACGGGGTGAGCGCGGAAGCGGTCGAACACCTCCGCGGTCTCGGGTACATCGACTGAGAAGGGGTCCCGGCGGAGGCCGTTGGACACGGGACGGGCAGGAAGTGTCAAAAGGGAGAGCGAGGAGGGGCGACTCAGAAGATGACGCGCTACCGGATCATCACAAACCCGATCGCAGGGCGAGGGGCAGGGGAGAGGGCGATCCCCGAGATCGAGCGGGCCCTGCGGGCTGCTGGTCTTGAATTTGACCTTGTGCGCACCGAGCGGCCCTGGCACGCGGCCGAGATCGCCGAGCGAGCGGGCGGGGAAGGCTACGCCGTCGTCGTCGCCGTGGGGGGCGACGGGACGGCGAACGAGGTCCTAAACGGCCTCATGCGCGCAAAGGAGAAGCAGGGGAGGACTGCGGCGATGGGGATCGTGGGAGTCGGCCGCGGGAACGACTTCGCCTGCGGGATCGGGGTGCGCCACGGGATCGCCGAGGGGTGCCGGGTCCTCGTGGAGGACCGCCGCCGCGTCATGGACGTGGGACGAGTCGTGGGAGGCCTCTACCCCCAGGGGCGGTACTTCGGGAACGGCGTCGGGATCGGCTTCGACGCGGTCGTCGGATTCGAGGCCCTGAAGATGAAGCGTCTGCACGGCTTCCCGTCCTACATCGTCGCCACCCTCAAGACGGTCTTCCTTTACTTCCGTGCGCCGACGGTGCGGATCGAACACGACGGCGGGACGATCGAGCAGGCGTCCCTCATGATCTCGGTCATGAACGGCCGCCGTATGGGAGGGGGCTTCTGGATGGCCCCCCAGGCCCAGATCGACGACGGCCTCCTCGACCTCTGTATCGCGCGCGAGGTCAGCCGGCCGCAGATCTTCGCCCTCATCCCCCGCTTCCTGAAGGGGACTCAAGGAGGCCATCCCGCGATCACGACCGGACGGACCCGGCGGATCGTCGTGACCGCGCTCGAGGGCGTCCTCCCCGCGCACGCCGACGGCGAAACCCTGTGCACGGAGGGGAAGGAACTCTCGATCGAGCTTCTGCCGCAGGCGATCGAGGTCGTCGCCCCGGCGCCGGAGGCCTAGGAATGCCGCTCGTCACACGGGCGGTGAACGGGACGATCGACCTCCTCGTTTGGATTCTCAGCCGCGTCGACGCCCGCGAGATCGAGCGGGTCCCCTCGAGGGGGCCGCTCCTCCTCGTCGCAAACCACATCAACTTCCTCGAGATCCCGGTCCTCCGCAAGTACCTCTATCCTCGTCCCATGACCGGGCTCGCCAAGGCCGAGAGCTGGAAGAACCCCTTCCTTCGCTTCCTCTTCGAGCGCTGGGGGGCGATCCCTGTGCGGCGCGGAGAGGCTGATCTCGCTGCCCTTCGCAAGGCCCTCGCCGCCCTGGAAGAAGGACACATCCTCGCCATCGGGCCGGAGGGGACGCGGAGCCACGACGGCCGCCTCGGACGCGGTCATCCCGGTGTGGTGACCCTCGCCCTGCAGAGCGGGGCGCCCCTCCTGCCGGTCGCCCACTACGGCGGGGAGTCGTTCGGTCGGAACCTGAAGCGCCTGCGGAGGACTCCCGTTCACATCGTCGTCGGCGACCCGTTCCGGCTAGATGCAGGGGGAGCCCGGGTGACGCGCGAGGTGCGCCAGAAGATGACGGACGAGGTGATGTACCAGCTCGCCGCGCTCCTCCCCCCGAGCTACCGCGGCGTCTACGCCGACCTCGAGCAGGCGACGGAGGTCTACCTCCGCTTCACCCCGCCGCAGCAATCGAACCTCCGCCGGCAGCGGGAGCCGACCTCCCCAGCCGGCGGGCAGTCCGCGTGAGGAGTCGAGCCAGCGGGCTGCTAAACACCGAATCGGGCCACACGACGCGCCCCCCGGCTTGACTCGAGGATACCGTTACGTCAAGATCTGACCCCGATGTCCCTGACCCCGATGTCCCTGTGGGGTCAGATCTTGACATGACGGTGGCCTTCGCGCTCGCTGCTGGCCGAAGGGACAGTTCCTCCTCTCGCGAGTGACGGACTGCACCTTCTCAGCGGGGCCGCTCGGGTAAGCTGGTGCGGAGGTGGAGCGAGCGGTACGCGCGGAGACGGGGATGTCCGAGAAGAGACGGGAAGCAATGTCCTTTCCTAAGCTATACACCCTGGGCGAGGAGATCGCAAACGCGATCACGCACGGGGTGGGGACGGGCCTCAGCATCGCGGGGCTCACTGTCCTCGTCGTCCTTGCCGCCCTCAACGGGGACTCCTGGCGGATCCTCTCCTTTGCGATCTACGGGACGACCCTCGTCCTTTTGAACCTCGCCTCGACCCTCTACCACAGCTTCCAGCACCCTCAGGCAAAACGGGTCTTTCGCGTCCTCGATCACGGTTCGATCTTCCTTCTCATCGCCGGAACCTACACCCCCTTTCTCCTGGTGAATCTGCGCGACAGCCCTTGGGGATGGACGCTCTTCGGGATCGTCTGGGGGATCGCTCTCGTGGGAATCCTGTTCAAGGCCGTCTTGTTCGGGAAGCTTCGGAGGCTCTCGATCGTTGCCTACGTCGCCATGGGGTGGCTCGCCGTCTTCGCGTGGCAGGAGATGTTGACTCACGTCGCCCCGGGCGGCCTCGTCCTGGTCGGGGTTGGCGGGGTCGTGTACACCGTCGGGATCGTGTTCTACGGCTGGCGGAAGCTCCCCTACAGCCACGCGATCTGGCACCTCTTCGTGCTTGCGGGGAGCGCCTGCCACTACTTCGCGGTCCTCTTCTACGTCCTTCCCAAGGCGTAAACGAGGTGTGGAGCGACGATGCCGCGGAACGTCGAGATCAAGGCGAGGATCGAGAATCTCGAGGCGATGAAGGCGCGCGTCGCTTCGCTCGCCGACGGTCCGGCGGAGAGGCTAAAGCAGGAGGACACCTTCTTCCACGTTCCCAAAGGAAGGCTGAAGCTGCGGACCCTTGGTCCCAAGCGAGGGGAACTCATCTACTACGAACGCGAAGACTCTTCCGGGCCGCGGCGGTCGCACTACCTCCTCACCCAGACCTCCGATCCGGCGGGCGTCTTGAGTCTTCTCGCGCACGCCCTGGGGATCCGAGGGACGGTGAGAAAGGTGCGTTTTGTTTACCGGATCGCCCAGACGCGGGTCCACCTCGATTCGGTCGAGGGCCTGGGCGCGTTCCTCGAGCTTGAGGTCGAGCTCGACCCGGACGAGACCGAGGAGCAAGGAGCGGCGATCGCGAGGGACCTCTTGATGCGCCTGGGAATCCGCGACGTGGGCCTCGTCGGCGCGGCGTACATCGACCTCCTCGAGAAGAGCAGCCGGTAGGGTT
>CAYHEK010000066.1:0-8270 GCA_964355545.1 uncultured Thermotogae bacterium
CACACCACGGCGTCTTCTACAAGCCGGGGCCGAAGGGCCGGAACACGTTGACACAGGGAGGCCTCCGCACTATAGTGGTAACGGTCACGTTAACGATACCGGCGCTCAATGCGCACCGATTCCTGGTGAAGGCACGCCGGGATTCGCTAGAGTGGTCGTGAGTCAGGGAACATGGCGTCGCATCCAAGGAGGAGGGAAGCGTGGCAAAGACTGTCCGTGTACCACCGGATGCTCCCGTGAGACTCGAGAATCGTCGGCTCTTGGTGGGCGGGAAGCCCATCGCTCTCTACAGCGGTGCCGTTCACTACTGGAGACTCGATCGCCCCAAGTGGGCGGATATCCTGGACAAGGTAGTCGGGATGGGGTTCAACGCCATCAGCACGTACATCCCGTGGGAAGTCCACGAGCTTGCGCGTGGGGAGTTCGACTTTGGCCGGGTGAACTCAAATAACGACATCGACGCGTTCCTTTCACTCTGTGAGAGGAAAGGCCTGAACCTGATCGTCCGACCGGGGCCACAGATCAACTCGGAGTTGACGTGGTTCGGGTATCCGCGCCGCATCCTGGAGGACCCCGAGATGCAAGCGCGCAGCGGGCAGGGATCGAAAGCCGTCTTGACCCAGGTTCCCCGACCCATCCCCGCGCTCAGCTACACCTCGGAGAAGTTCTTCGCAGAGACGGCACTCTGGTACGACGCGATCTGCCCCATCCTGGCGAAGCACGTGGCGCCAAAAGGGAATCTTGTTGCCGTCCAGGTGGACAACGAGATGGCGTTCTTCTTTCACATCAACCCGTATGCGTGCGATTACAGTCCTTCGTCCATTGCCGCCTATCGTGCGTTTCTCGAGCAAAAGTACAGGACGATCAAAGCGTTGAATGACGCGTACCGAACGCGCTTTGCCTCGTTCATCGAGGTCGAACCTCCGCACCGATTCGCCGCGAGGAAGCGCGAAGACATCCCCTGCTATGTCGATTGGATCGAGTACCGAGAACACTACCTTGTTGAGTCCCTGACTCGGCTCGCGGCGATGCTGCGCGATCGGGGAGTCGTCGGAGTCCCCCTCTTCCACAACTATCCCCATCCGCTCGGTCCGGGGGGGGCAGCGAGTGGGATCACGACGCCGTTCAACTTGGCTGGGCTCGAGGAACGGCTTGATTTCGTGGGGTTCGATATCTACTCGCGGAAGGAGCTCTACGACCACGTGAAGACGGTGGTCTCCTATGTGGTCGGCACGAGCCGTTTTCCGTACATCCCCGAATTCATCGCCGGCGTGTGGCCCTGGTACCTGCGTCCGGGAGGGAGAGAGGACGAGGAGTTCGTCACCAAGGCGGCGATCATGCACGGGATCAAGGGTTTCAGCCGCTACATGATCGTCGACCGGAACCGCTGGCTTGCGTCACCGGTGACACAGAGCGGAGCCATTCGCCGTGATCGCTACGACATGTTCCGGCGCGCGAACGAAGTCCTCCTTGAGAACCGCTTCATCGATCTCGATCGTCAAGCCGACGTCCTTCTCCTGGCGAATCGAGAGTACGATCGGCTGGAAGCCGCGTCTGTCCTAGTTTCCTTTCCCGGAGACTTCCTCGAGCCGATCCTTGGCTTCTCGGAGTATCCGAACTTCATGACGACCTCGGAGGAACCGTTCGGCTTCAAACGGCCCATTCAACAGGCGAAGTCCGCGTGGTTTTCGGACATGTATCGCGCGCTGACATCCACAGGCTATTGCTTCCTCTTGGGGGATACCTCACACAGGCTGGAGGAGCTCGCGCGCTACAAGGTGGTCCTCGCGAGCTCGTATGAATACATGGACTCTTCTACTCAAGCGAAGTTGCTTGACGTGGCGAGAGCTGGCACGCATGTGGTCCTGGGACCGGAGATTCCAACGCTCGACAGCCTCATGCGCGAGGACCGGGCGCTCGAGGCGGCCCTCGCCGCTTGTGCCCCCTCTCCGGTAGAGGCTCTAGGCCAGGTGGTGGGGCGCACCTACCCGATTGGCGAGGGCAAGATCACCCATCTTGCCGAGACTGCCGGCGCGGACCTCGCCTCACTCCTCGTGCAGATTCTGAAGGAGGACGCCCCTCTCCGGGTCACGAAGAACCTAAGTGAGGTGGACGTCGCGATTCACCGGGGAGCAGACGCGGACAAGGCCGTCGTCTTCGTCGCCAACCCGACCAGCGAGGCACTCGACGTCGCGCTTGGGTTCGACCGCCGCCTCGTCACAGCCCGCGAGCTGTGGGAGGGACGCGATGCGAAGGTCAAGGACGGTCAATTGAGAGAGGCGTTCCCGCCGTACACGATCCGAATCTACGGATGCACGTTTGAGTGAGGAGGTACGATGCTGCACGAGAACCCGCTCATGGTAGACATCGACGTGGATCACTGGCGGAACCTCCAGGAGCTCTTCCTGGAGTCGAGCAAGGAGAAGCGGCGGATTGTCCTCATCCACGAGGATGGAACGCTTTTGAAGTTCGTCCACTCGGGCCGCGAGCCGATCGTTCGCTCGATCGCGCGAGTTGAGAACCCAGAGCGCGACGCGGAGAAGGTCTACCGGGACAACAAGGACAAGGCAGACTTCGTCCTCATCCTGGAGCGTCGGGTCGTCGAGCGGTACGTCGCTGAGGTTCAAGATTCCTGGTCGGCCGACGAGGATCTGGACGTGTACGTCCGCCGAATGTACATGAAGCTCGGGGACTACCCTCAGGGGATCGTGACGTATCCTGGCTCTCCGCAAGAGAACTTGGGTTTGCAGTGGAGGATCGGTGTGACCTATGAGGAGTTCCGCGGCGTGCTAGCGCTCCTCGTCAAGCCAGAGACAACCGCGGTCCTCGCCCTGTTTGACCGCGGGAGCCTTTGGGCTTCCCTCGTCCTTGGGTTCAACGCCAAGATGCAGATCGACCTCATCACGACAGCCCCTGAAGCCGAAGCCCACTCTCTACTTTCGTCTGACAGAGAAAAAGCAGCGGCCTTGATCTTGCAGGCGGTGGAATCGAAGTACCCTCGCAGCTCTCTTGGGCTGTTCGCCGAGCTTCGGCCTTTCAGGACCTGGCTGCACGGGGAGGACAAGCTCGAGAAGCTCTCGACGCTTGTCGAGAAGGGAGACTTCCTCTTCAGGCCCGTTCCAAAGCAGTTCGAAGCTTTGATCCAGGTCCGTTGACGTCGGCGACCCCCCCGTAGCTACGGGGTGCCTTTCGTTCGCCTCGCTACGGCCTGGGCGAGCAGCCGTCGGATGAGATCCCGCCCGCCCTGTGTGGAAAGAGATCCGATCAGAATGATCGCCATGAAGATGTTCTGGTAGGCTGGTTCGAGCCCCAGTAGATTCGCTCCGTTTGTGATGATGGTCAGCACCAGGCAACCTAGCGTGGTGCGGACCACGGATCCTCTCCCGCCCGTCAGCAGCGCGCCTCCGAGAATGGGCGCAGCAATGGCGGGCATGAGGTACGCATCCCCGATCAACGGTCGCGCGGAGAGGGATCGGCTGGCCGTGATGAACCCGGCGATCCCGGCGAGGAAACTGCTGGCAACGAAGAGCGTGTACCGAACGCGCTTGGTGGAGATACCCATCAGTAGAGCGGCGCGGTTGTTCCCGCCCGTCGCGTAGACCCATCGCCCAAAGCGCGTGTACCGCAGGACGATCCCCGTGACGAGGATCAGTCCAACCATCCAGAACACCGCCGTCGGCACTTGCCAGAAGAACCGGCCGTAGAAGATCTCAGGGAAGAGGTCGTTGGAGAGGAGGACGGACCGATAGTTGCTCAGCAGCAACACGAGGCCGTTCACACCGGCCATACTAGCGAGGGTCACAAGGAACGAGGGGATTCCCATGTTCACGACAAAGAATCCGTTGACCAGCCCGACCGCTACCGCCGCCGCAAGCCCGCTCAGAATCAGAAGGAAGGTGTTCGTGTTCCCTGAGCTTACAAGGGCAGCGACGATGGCAGAGAGCCCGAGGACCGCCGCGAAGGAGATGTCGATCTCACCAGCGACAAGCAGCGAATGCACCCCCAGGGAAAGGATGGTCAGGATGCTCATCGTCTCGAGGATCACGCGGAGATTCGTTAGGGTCAGAAAGTGGCGGCTCAACAAGGAAAACGCAACGCCCAGGCCGATGATCGCAACAATGAGGACTACGCTATTGATATGCAGAACTGCCCGTTTTACCTCGCGCCAACCCACGATCTCTCCCCTTCCTTACATGTGTGTGAATAGGTAATGTAGCATCTCCGCCTTCGAGAGCGGCGTCTCGCGCGTTTCGAGCTCACCGGAGACCTTGCCCTGCTTCAGGACGATCAGCCGGTCGCAGATCTCCACCGCTCCCTCGAAGTCATGCGTGACGAGGATCATCGGGCACGTCGCGCGGGCTTCCACCAAGAGCTGCCCGAGACGTTGCTTCGCCTTCTCGGACAGGGCGGTTAGAGGCTCATCCAGGAGCAAGAGCTTCGGGTTGAAGTACAGCGCGCGCATGACCGCGACCGCTTGCCTCTGCCCGCCCGAGAAGTTGCCGATCTCCTCGCGCACATCCAGGTCGAACCCCATTCTCTCTAGGTACGCCTCGCTCTCCTTGCGCATCATGGGAGAGTTGACGAATCGAAGCGCCCCGCCGATTCCGGGACGGATGAGCTCCTGGCCGAGGAAGAAGTTCTCCTGAACGCTCAGCTGCTCGACGATCGCCGTCTCCTGATACACGCACTGAATTCCCTTCCGAATTGCATCGCGGGGGCTGCGGAACCTCTGTTTCCTGCCATCGACGTAGATCGTCCCACTCGTGGGAGCAAGCGCGCCGCGGACGATCTTCACCAGGGTGGACTTGCCGGCCCCGTTATCCCCGACCAATCCGAGGATCTCACCGCGACGGAGTTCGAAGCTCACGTCGTCGAGCGCGCGGATTCGCGAGAAGTCCTTCGTGATGTTCCGGCACTCGAGCACGACGGCGTTCTCCCGAACGTCGGGCGATGTAACGCCACTCCTAGAGTCAACGCCCTGCATGTCCCATCCCTTCCGACTGCCTCCCCGGCGCACAGTTCATCTATCCCTGACTGCGTTCAAGACGAGCAATTCTGCGCCAACACGTCGAGCCGGGTCAACTCGTCTCTCCATGGCAGGGATCGTGGGGACGCAGTAGGACACACAGGGGATGGACGGGGCCCTGTGGGGCTCCCGTCCATCCCTCACCTTCCCGCGCGATGCGCCTCAGGCATCACGCTCCGCAAGCCTCTTGTTCACTCAGTCCTCAAGGAGCAGGAGGACGTCCTTCGGCAACACGCCCATCGCCGCCATGGTCGCCTTGTAGAACCCGTCCATGAGGTTTGCTCGGACGATGGGGTAGACGCGGCTGACGGCGTAGGCATTCAGCAGCTTCGTTCCCAGTAGGAACTTGAGCGCCGCGTTGACGCTGTTCTTCCCCATCTCGATGCAGTCGGCTGCGCCGCAGCCAATGATCGGGTAGTTCTTGTCAGCGATGAAGCGCGCGCCAGCGATCCCGCCGAGATCCGGGGCGGCCGCGACCACCTCGCCGACGAGGCCCAGAGCGCGGATCGCCTCAGCGGCACCGGTGCACGGCCCGCTCATCCACGTGGCCCAGATCGCGTCGATCTCGGGATGTGACTGAAGCATGCCGACCGCGATGTCGTAGCCTTGTGCCGGGTCCGTGAATCCCTCTTTCGCCACGACCTTGATGTTGGGGTACTTGGCGAAGGTATCTTCGGCCCCCTTGAGGCGCATGACGTTCGTCCACTGCTCGAGCGCGAAGTAGATCAGGCCAACCTCTCCCTTGTAGTTCATCGCATAGGCGAGGATCTCCGCCGCCGCAGCGCCCTGGCCGTACCCGTCGGCATCGATCAACCCAATGTAGTTGGGCGTGCCGTAGAGGCCGCGCGGAGTCGTCCAGTTGTGAAGCTGCGGGACGCCCGCCTTGGCCAGCGCGGTGAACACCGGGCCGGTCGTCACACCCTCGTATGCCTCAGCAACGATGAAACTGACGTCCTTTGCTCGGGCAGCCAAGCCGTTGATCTGGTCGATCTGCTCTGAGATCGAGCCAGCACCCATGAACGGCATCGGCGACTTCCCCACCTCAGCGAGAACGGCGTCCATCCCGACCTTGTTCAGGATCTCCGTCTCGTCGAGCGTCGCGCCCATGAAGAAGTACTCGCCCAACTTCATGTTGCGGATCGTGTTCTTCTCTGCTGCCGACAACTTGAGATCAGCGGCTGCCAGGATCTTCTCGCCGTTGGGCCCGGCTGGAGTCCATGGAGTCGCCAGCCGCTCCTCGAGATCGAGGATCCAAGAAAGCGGGATCTCCCTGAACTTTCCTTGTGCGAATCCCGCTGTAGCGATGATGCCCAACGCCAGGATGCTCAGAAGAGCTACGGTGAATACCCTACGCATGGTACCTCCCTTAGAAAGCTTATTGTCTTCTCCGCCCTATACGCTCCGAACATCACCCCCACACCTCTGACCACCCGCGAAGACCCAGTGGAGATACGGCGGACCTCTTTTCCCCGATGACGGCGATCACCTCCTTCGGGCTCCAACCCGGACTCTTGCCGTTGTCTCTCGAACGATGAGTTCCACATCCAATTCTTCTCGTGCGATTTCTTGTTCCTCTTCGCGCATCGATTGCTCCAGAAGCTGGTTGATCAAGGCGACTGCGCGCTGACCGAGCTCCTCCTTAGGACTGCGGACTGTCGTAAGCGCTTGCGGGCAGCAGCGGGAGAACTGGATGTCGTCGATCCCGACGACCGACACATCCTCTGGGATCTCAAGCCCCGCGTCCTGCACGGCTCGCATCATGCCCAGGGCCACGAAGTCGGAAAACGCTACGAGCGCCGTCGGCCGTTCCGGCTTGGCGAAGATGTCCCGCGTGAGGCGGTATCCGTCCTCCGCGGACAACGCGCCATCTCTCAACAGGGGTTCATGAACGGCGACGCGGTGTTTCCTGTGTGCTTTGACAAAACCGCGCTCACGCTCGATGGCTGATGAGATGTGAGCGGGCGCGTTGACCAGTCCTATCGTTCGATGGCCGTACTGGATGAGGTGCTCCGCCGCCAGAAAGCCGGCCTGCTCGTCGTTCGGGATGACGTACGAGCAGTCGAAGTCTGCGAATCGGCGCCCAAGCAGAAGAAAGGGGATCCGCTGCCGCTCTAACTCGAGGATCGAGTCCTTTCTCGTTTGCACCGGTGTGATGATCACACCATCCACGTGTTGCGAGAGCAGAAGCTGCACAGCTTCCCACTCTAGCTCATACCTCTCGTCGGTATCTTGGAGGATGATCCCATACCCCAGGGCGGTGGCCGCTTGCTCGATGCTCTTCACCACGGCGCCGAAGAAAGGATTCGAGATGTCCGTGACGACAACCCCGAGGATGCCGCTTCTCTGTTGGCGCAAGCCGCGCGCCATGCGGTTCGGGTGATATCCAAGGCGGTCTGCCGCTTCGACGATCTTCCGTTTCGTCTCTTGACGGATCTCGCGACGATCGTTGAGCGCTCGGGAAACGGTGTTCGCGGAGTAACCGGTTGCCGTCGCAATGTCCCTCAACGTCGCGCGTTTCACGGCAGGCAATCTCCTCTCGGTATCGTTCCCGTTAACGTTAACGACCACTATAAGGGGCTAGCCCCTGTCTTGTCAAGTCCGCGCCAACGAGCAGGGGAGGGGAGACCGCGATCGGTGCCGCCTCAGCCTCAGCGGAGGGGAGGACCGCGTGCCAGCGGGGAACCGCTTTCAAGCTGGCGCGGCGGGCGAACCGGCTCCTACGGCCACCGCCGCAGGCGGTGCCCGCAGTGATCGTAAACGCCTAGAAGGGTGGGCTCACCGACGTGGATGCCGCGGACGACGGCCGTGTGCGCACAGCGCGTGGCAAAAGCCTGGGTCCGGAACCCGAACACCGCGGTATCCCCGACGTCGATGGCGCGTTTCGTGCCGAATTCGAGCACACCGTGGTAGTCGATCAGGATCTTCTGGTCGTGCGGCGCGCAGCCGGCGAACACGGCCGCTCCGTCGAGAACCGAATCGGCATCGTGTCCGACGAGGACCGAATTGCGGAACTTGTCTCCGAGAATCATCCGGTCTTCCCAATAGAAGCCTCCTCCGGCCACGTACGCGTATCGATGATCGTAGACATGGAGAACCTCGGAGACGTAGACCATGGCCGGGGTCTCAGGGAGCTCGTGCCGAAGCGAGAGGGGAGTCGTCCCTGTGATGCCGTGCCCGGGCTCGATGTGGGTTGCCCCTTCGCGCCCGTACACCTCGATGGACAAAGAAGAGGTGTTACCCGGCG
>CAYHEK010000067.1:0-7857 GCA_964355545.1 uncultured Thermotogae bacterium
GGGCGGGGTCTCCGGAAGGGCGTTGGGGCCGTACTCCTTGAGGCGCCCTTCTGCCTCGCGGGCGGAGAGCCCCTGCCCTACCTCGACGTAGAGCTTGGCCGCAGTGGCCTCGGAGGAGATCGCGTGCCAAGCTGTCTTCAAGTCCGCCTTATCCATCGGTCGCTCCTTACCACGCTCCCGCACAACAGGTACCTCGCCCCCATCGATCTTTCCGCCAAGAGTCGAGGTCGCCATCGCCGGGCGACCTTGGGAAATCCTGCCTTCGATGGCGCACCGTTGCAAGCCCCCCAGAGAGGATCTCACGACAGAGTTCGCCCTCCTCGGGATCCGCTTCCATCCACCGCCAGGGCTACTCCGCCTGAGGACCAAGATCGCTCGCCAGGCCCGTTCGGACGTGGTATAATCGGGCCGACAAAGGGGTGAGGGATAATGCGGAATTTTAGGTGGCTTGGAGTAGTGGCATTGATCGCCGCGGCGGGAAGCCTCGTGGGCTGTGGCCTTCTTGACCCGCCGCCGGTGGCGAACTTCTCGTGGACTCCCTCAGACCCGATCGCGCGGTCGGACGTCACGTTCTCCGACAACTCGACCGACCAGGGCGGCCCGCTCGGCGGCGCCGCGGGGGTGAAGTCGTGGAACTGGGACTTCGGCGACTCGGGGGATTCCTCGTCCCGGAACCCCAAGCACTCCTATTCGAAGGGAGGGACGTACTCGGTCAAGCTTACTGTCACGGACGCTAGCGGAGGCACGAGCTCAGTCACGAAGGAGATCATCATCACGCCTAGTCTCACCGGCCTCTGGACCGGGACCATCACGTCCGTCATCTACGTCCAGTGGACGCTGATTCTAAACCTGACTCATTCGATCTACGGGACGATCTCCGGCACGATAACGATTGGTCGCGAGCCGCAGGCTATTACTTCGGCGTCCTTCGACCCGGGGACGCGGGAAGTCCAGATCACTTCCGAGGCTTTTGGTTTGATTCTCCGAGGAAACCTCAACGCGTCCGAGACAGAAATGTCCGGGCTCTGGTACGACGACGACACGGGAGACCGAGGCGAGGACTGGCGGGCCTCTCGTCCGCCTCAGTAGGCATCTGGTCCGGGACTCCGCGCGGTGGACCTGTCAACCCCTGGCGGTCAGCTTGTGCGGCGGTTCCCGTGTTCTTCTCTGTCTGCGCGTCCCTTGCTGGATGGAGCAGTAGCAGCTCCGGTCGACGAGTCCCTGTCGGGAGTAGCAAGTAGCGACAGGCCCTGTTGATAACGGTGCGTTCACCCCGTATACTTAGTATCGGAAACCATTCGTAAGGGAAACAGAAATGCCAACTCCGGCCGAAGACTGCGCACGAAACATCCTCGACACGATCCCGCTCGTCATGCGCGAGATCCGAGCCCAGATGAGGAGCCACCGCGGGCTCGACCTCTCGGTGCCGCAGTTCCGCGCCCTCGCATTCATCCGCCGCGAGCCGGAGTCCTCGCTCTCCCAGGTGGCCCAGCACGTGGGGACGGCGCTCCCGTCCATGTCGAAGCTGGTCGATGGCCTGGTCGAACGCAGCCTGGTCGAACGGAGGCCGTCGGTCGCGGACCGCCGGCGGGTCGCTCTCTCTCTCACACCGGGAGGGACATCGCTTCTCGAGGCAGCGCGCCGGGAGACCCAAACCTACCTCGAAGGGATCCTCTCCCGCCTCTCCCAGGAAGAGCGGGCGACCGTGAAAAAGGCCATGGCGATCCTCGCTTGTCTTTTCACAAAAGAGGAAGGGACGTAGGAGACCCAAGGAGCCTCATGATCACCGTCGACACCCAAGCCCTCACCCGCCGCTTCGGACACCTCACCGCGGTCGATTCCCTCACCCTCTCCGTCGAATCGGGTGAGGTCTTCGGCCTCCTCGGCCCGAACGGCGCCGGGAAGACGACCGCGATCAAAATGCTCACCACCCTCCTCCCGCCGACCTCGGGAACGGCGACGGTGGCCGGGGCGGACGTCGTACGCCGGCCGGTCGCCGTGCGAAAGGCGATCGGCTACGTCCCGCAGATGCTCTCCGCGGACGGCGCCCTCACCGGCTACGAGAACCTGCTCATCTTCGCCAAGCTGTACGGCGTCCCGCGCAGAGAACGGAAGGAGCGCGTGCGCGGCGCGTTAACGTTCATGGGGCTAGACGGCTCCGCGAATCGCCTCGTCCGCCAGTACTCGGGCGGGATGATCCGGCGCCTGGAGATCGCCGAGGCGATGCTCCACGAGCCGCGCGTCCTCTTCCTGGACGAGCCGACGATTGGGCTTGACCCCGTAGCCCGCCAGGCGGTGTGGGAACACATCGTCCGCTTCCGCTCCAACATCGGGACGACGATCTTCCTCACCACGCACTACATGGAGGAGGCGGATAGCCTATGCGAGCGCGTGGCAATCATGCACCTGGGCCGGGTCGTGGCGAGCGGGAGCCCGAACGCCCTGAAGGGATCGATCGGGAAGGACGGGGCGACCCTGGACGAGGTCTTCGCCCATTACACCGGGAACATCCTGGAATCCGGAGGGACCTACCGTGACACAAGCAGGACGCGCCGCACGGTGCGGCGACTCGGTTAGCGTCAAACAAAGGACCTGGAAGAGGTCGCTCGCAGCGGTCGGACGATTCGTGGATAACGCGCTCGTCATCGCGGAGCTCGAGGCGCGCAAGCTCCGCCACGACCCGACCGAACTTCTGACCCGCGCGATCCAGCCGGCCCTGTGGCTCCTCGTCTTTGGGCAGGTCTTCACCCACATCCGCGCGATCCCCACCGGCGACCTGCCCTACCTCGACTTCATGGCTCCGGGTATCCTCGCCCAGAGCGTCCTCTTCATCGCGATCTTCTACGGGATCTCCATCATCTGGGAAAGGGACCTCGGGATCGTGCACAAGTTCCTCGTCACCCCGACCCCGCGCGAGGCGATTGTGCTCGGGAAGGCCCTCTCCGCGGGCGTGCGCGGCCTGTCGCAGGCCGTGATCGTCTACGCCCTCGCCCTGGCGCTCGGAGTGAAGATTGCCTGGAGCCCGCTTGCCCTCCTTGGGGTCCTCGCGATCGTCGTCCTCGGCTCGGCTCTCTTCTCCACCTTCTCGCTCATCATCGCCTGCCTCGTCAAGACTCGCGAGCGATTCATGGGGATCGGCCAGGTCCTCACCATGCCCCTCTTCTTCGCGAGCAACGCGATCTATCCGCTCGCGATCATGCCTGGTTGGCTGCGCGCGATCGCACGGGTGAACCCGCTCACGTACGAGGTGGACGCCCTGCGGAGGCTGATGCTCGCGGGCGGGACGAGCGCGTACGGACTGGGCCTTGACTTCGCGGTTCTCCTCGTGGCGACCGCTCTCCTCGTCGCCCTCGCCGGCCGCCTCTATCCCAAGGTCGCGATCTAGAGAGGACGTCTGTCTGGCCCGCGCGGCCGGGAGGCCGTATCCTGCGCGCGTGGCGACTGCTCAACAAGGAAGACCGATGCACAGGATGTTACGACGAGCGGTCAGGGTCTCTCTGGCCGCAAGCGTCCTCCTCTCTCTCGGGCTCTCTTTGAGCGGATGTTTCCTCTTCCCCAACGCGCCGCCGGCGGCCCGCTTCACCGCGACCCCGGAGGAGGGGCACGCGCCACTCACCGTCCGGTTCGACGCCTCGGTCTCTCATGACTCAGACGGGATCATCGCCTCGTACGCGTGGAGCTTCGGGGACGGCGCAAGCGGCTCCGGCGCGACGCCAGAGCATCGCTTTGCGGTTCCTGGAACCTACGTCGTGACCCTCACCGCGACGGACGACGACCGAGCGATCGTCCAGGTGAGTCGCACCATTCGCGTCGGCCCGCCGGACGCGCCGCCGGTCGCGTCCTTCACTCTCTCGCCCTCCTCCGCCGAGGTCGGCGAGCTCGTCTCGTTCAACGCCACCATGTCCCGCGACCCCGACGGGCGAATCCTCTCCTACACCTGGGGGTTCGGGGACGGAGCGGTCGGGTCGGGGGTCGCCGTGCGGCACGCGTACGCCGCGGCCGCGACGTACACGGTAACCCTCACCGTGGCGGACGACGACGGAGCGACCGACACGGAGACCCGCACGGTCTCTGTCACGACGCGCAACCAGCCCCCGATCGCCTCCTTCACCGTCTCTCCCTCTCCCGCCGGGGTCTCTCTACCGGTGCGCTACGACGGCTCGGCGTCCTACGACCCGGACGGACGGATCACCTCCTACGTCTGGGACTTCGGAGACGGGGAGTCCGGACAGGGAGCAGTGGCCACTCACTCGTACCGCGCGGCGGGGTCCTACGTCGTGCGCCTCTCCGTTACCGACGACCGCGGCGCCACCGGGACCGCCACGCGTGGCCTCACCGTGTCCGAGACCCTTCCCGGCGGGGGCGTCATCGAGCGCCACTACGAGTGGCACTACAAGGGACTAAGCCACGCCTGCGACCTCTCCATCCCGGCGAGCCTGTACGAGGACTACCACAGCCGGCTCCGCGGACCGTGGACGAACCGCGACTACGACGAGTACGTCCTCGACCCGCTCGACGACGACCTCCTGCGGACGCTCGAGGGCGCCATCGTGGCCACGTCGGGAAGCGGCTACTATCAGATCGTCGAGAGCGCGCTCGCCTTCGTTCAGGCCGTCATCACCTACGCCCTTGATCCTGGGCCGTTTGAGTATCCCCGCTACCCGGTGGAGACCCTCGTCGATCTCGTCGGGGACTGCGAGGACACGGCGATCCTGTACGCAAGCCTCGTCCGGACCCTCGGACAGGGGGCCCTCATCGTCGCCGTCGATACCGACAAAAACGGCCAGGCCGATCACATGGTCACGTTCGTCCCCGCCGACCAGGCCTACGCAGACGCCGCAACTTGCCCACAGAACTGTAGCCCAAGCTTCTGGGAGTACGGCGGGAGGCTGTACGCCCTCGCCGAGACGGCCGTCGACGGAGGGTACATTCCGCTCGGCTGCGACCCGTGGGGTCTCCAGGCTCCCGACTTGAAAGAGGTGTGGGACGTCTCAGGGATCGACCTCGCCCCCCACGCGGTGAAGTGGACGAAGCCCCAGTAGTGCCCCCCGAGGGTTATCCCAAGGCCCGCATGGCGAGCCCTGCCTCCTACGGCACTCGACCGCGAATCTCCAAGCATGCCAGGGGCGTGCGCTAAAATGGGCATCCTGTCATGAATTTCGTTATCAACCTTTGATCGTGACAGGGAGGATCGAGGCTCTCACCAGGGGGGGTTTGACTTTCACCCTTGGTGTCTATATACTGCTTCACAATCGTCCCAGGACAAGGAGGGGAATAGAGCGTGAACAAAGCGGAACTGGTGGAGAAGCTGGCGAAGAAGACAGGGATGAGCAAGAAGGCGTCGCGCATGGCCCTCGAGGGGATGATCGAGGTCATCTCGGGCTCCCTGGCCACGAACGAGGCCGTCCTGCTCACGGGGTTCGGGAAGTTCGAGGTGCGTGCGCGCAAGGCGAGCGTGCGCATGAACCCGCAGACGCGTAGGAAGATCAACGTCCCGGCGAAGGTCGTTCCCGCGTTCAAGCCCGGGAAGGACCTGAAGGAACTCGTCGCGAAGCGGGTGCGCGCGCGGTAACGCGAGACCGCCGCGGCGCAGGTCGCCTCATGTACGCGCCGCTAAGACGAGAAAAGAAGCGGGGGAAGGAGCCATCCTTCTCCCGCTTTTTACTTCGCGAAGCCCCGCCCCTCTGCGGTACACGACAAGCCGACGCCCCGGAGAGAGACAGCAGAACGAGTTCCTCACACGAACGCGCAGGACGTAAACGCACTGCAAGCTTTCAAGGCTACGTTTTCGGTACCCTTCTGACGGGTACCCCGTAGTGGACAAGCTTCGAACTTTCACCGAACTCGACCCCGAGACCGTGGAGGCCTTGTCTCTCTGAGCTGCCTAGCAGGATCGATCTGATGTCATGAGCGCGCCTCCTTTCCCGCAGTGGAGTCTGGCGGACGACTTTCGACCCTGTGACTCGCTGACTGCCGAGGTGCTTGAGGCCCTTCATGTGGGGTGAGGTGTGTGAGGAGCCTGGCGGACTGATTGCAGGACGCGTGCCGTCGGTGGTGCGACAATGCGTTCATAGACGCCCTTCCACGAGAGGCCTCAAATGGGGCCTAGAGTGCCCTCGCATCGAGCGATGAGCACGGCTGCCGTGCCTGGCGAAAGCAGGCTACATGGCAGGCGGCGGACAGTTCCTCTTGTCCTCGTACATCAGCCTGTCAGCTTCGGCAAGGACCTCCTCGAAGGCTCGGCCGCTCCCTGGACTCCAGTGAACGCTACCGATGGCCAGAGTCACGGGGAATTCCAGCAGCGGATTCGTTTTGTTCCTCTGGGCGACCTCTACCAGAATGCGGTCTTTGACAAGGTCGGTTTCGCCGTTGGTCTCTGGGAGAATGACCAAGAACTCGTCGCCTCCGTAGCGGACTACGATGTCTGAGTCGCGGACGTTGTCCTGAATGACTGTCGCTACGGCCTGGAGCACCTTGTCGCCCATGACATGGCCAAACCGATCGTTGATCTCCTTGAACCGGTTGACGTCGATGAGGAGGAAGCCGATCGAATGGTGGTATCGTTCTGATCGGTTGGCTTCCCGTTCAAGCAGCTCTTCGAGGGCGTAGCGATTGAGCACACCGGTGAGGGGGTCGCGTCGCGCCATGCGGGTGAGCAGCTCCTCGTACTTCCTGCGCTCAGTGATGTCGCGGAAGATGCCGCGGGTGGCAATCGGTTTCTCGTCCTTGAATCGACAGCTCACGTTCCCCTCAACCGCGATCCTTTCCCCCCTTTTTGAGACGAATTCCGCTTCCACGTGATCGACCGCCTTCCCAGCTAGCACCGATTGGAAAACCTGCATACAGTGGTCATGGCTGTCCGGGTGCAGGACATCCAGAAGGGTGAGTCGATCGATCTCGCTCCTTTTGTACCCAAGCTTCTTCAGCCACGCGCTGTTCACGTATTGGAAGTGGCCGTCCGGGTCTACGCTCTGGATCAGATCGTGGGCATTCTCGAACAAGTCGCGGAATCGCTCTTCGCTTTCCTCCAGGGCGGCTTCTGCCCGCTTCCGTGCTGAGATGTCCCGTGCGATGCCAAGCACCAAGCGCCGATTGCCGATTGTCACTGGGTGGGTTTGTATCTCGACTGTAACTGGAGCTCCATCCTTGCGAGTCAGGGTGAACTCGTCCGGGCCGGTAGAATGCCCCAGCACGTTCTTCACCAGGAGAGAGGCGGCTCTCGGCATATTCCCCGCCGACAGGAGCTTCAACTCGAGGAAGCTCCTGCCAATCAGCTCCTCCTTCTTGTAGCCGGTGATCCTCTCGGCTGCGGCGTTGCCATCCACGAACGTTCCCTTGAGGTCACTGAGGTAGTAGCCGTCGGGAGCATGCTCGAACAGTATCCGAAGCCTCTCCTCGGAAACTCCAAGCTGCGCGTTGAGCCGCTCCAGTTGATCGACTCGCTCGCGCAGAACGCGTAGCTCATCCTGATCGTCGACATCACTCTGTCTTCCACTGCCCATGACCCACCCCGGTGAACGGCTTGCTTCTTGAGCTAGAATAGCACTTTCGTCTTCTCTTGGTGGAATGATCCGAGGACCGCGTCCAGGTCGTGGTCGACAAGGTGGGGTCGCCAGGAAACGGCTCCAGCCTGCCTGCCCCCTTCAGAACGGTCCAGACTGACTACTAGGATCGGGATGGAAGGACGCAAGGATGCCGCAGAAGGGCTGCCGCCCAAAGGGCAACCTGCGCCGGCCCGCCCCAAGCGCACGCCCAACCGAGTTGACGGCGGAAAGTCTCTTTTATACTATCGTACAGCCTTCCTGTACGCCCGAGAGGACTCGAACCTCCGGCCTGCGGTTTAGGAAACCGCTGCTC
>CAYHEK010000068.1:0-7809 GCA_964355545.1 uncultured Thermotogae bacterium
CGGAGAAGATGACGTTGACGATGCTCGTGTCGGCGCCTCCTCGCGATGTGAGCTAGCGGGTGGAATCTGTGGAGAGAGTATCCGCCCTGCGCCGGTGGCGGGCAAGGGGAGAGGGCGTCGGCCGAGGGAGTTGCAGGCGACGCCGCCCGCGGTGAAGATGGAGTTCGATGAAGAAAGACTGGGTGATGGGACTTCCGAAGTTAGACCTCCACGTCCACCTCGACGGCTCGCTCCGACTCGAAACGGTGAAGGATCTTGCGGAGGGACTTCCCGCAGAGGAGCGCGTCTCTCTCCCGATCGACCTCGCGCGGTCGGTCACCCCGCCTCTTCACTGCACGCTCGAGGAGTACCTGCGGGCGTTCGAGGTGACGGTCGCGCTCCTTCAGACCGCGGAGGCCCTGGAGCGGGCGGCCTACGAGCTGTGCGAGGACGCCGCCCGCGAGAACGTCGTCTATATCGAGATCCGCTACGCGCCGCTCCTCCACCTGCGCGCGGGGCTCTCCCCGCGCGAGGCCGTCGTCGCTGTCCTCTCCGGGATGCAGCGAGCGGAGAAGGACTTGGGGATCAAGACGGGCCTCATCCTGTGTGCCCTGAAGCACGAGTCGACCGAGCGGTCCATGGAGGCCGCGCAGCTCGCCGCCCAGTACGTGGGAAAAGGAGTGGTCGGATTCGACCTCGCCGGGCCGGAGCGGGGGTTCCCTCCCCGCCTCCACCGCGAGGCGATCGAGATGACCCGTGACGCAGGCGTGCACGTCACCCTCCACGCCGGGGAGGGCTGCTGCCCCGAGCACATCCGCGAGGCGCTCGACCTCGGGGCGGAGCGGATCGGGCACGGGGTCTACCTCTACCAAGACGAGGTGACCGAGCGGCGGGTCGCCGAGGAGGGGATCCCGCTTGAGGTCTGCCCGACGAGCAACCTCCAGATCTCCGGCTTCATGCGGACGCTCGCCGATCATCCCCTGAAGCGCTACCTCGACCGGGGAATCCGCGTCACGGTCAACACCGACAACCGCCTGATGTCGCGCACGACCTCGACAGACGAGCTTTTCCGCCTGATCGAGGCCTTCGGCCTCGGCCGGGAAGAGGTGCGCCGGCTCCTGCTGTACAGCGCAGAGGCAGCGTTTCTCGAAGAAGGAGAGCGCCGCGCCCTCCGCGACCGCGTCGAGGAGGCGTTCGCCGGGGCGGGCGGCTAGAAGAGGCTCGGCTGCTCGAGCGCGGGGAGAGGGATCGTGACCTTTCCGAAGACCCCGTCGTACCCGGGCTCGATCTTGAGCTCTCCTGCCCGCACCTTGCGGATCCCTTCGAGAATCTGCGGTGGGGTGTGGCGCGCAAGGTCCTCGTTGGAGAGGTCGAGGAGGATGCGAAACTCGCTTCCGTAGTTGTGGACGAGGCGCTCGTACTCCTCGAGGACGCCCTTTGTGTCTGGGCCGGTCCCCAGGGCCTGAGCGATGATCTCGTCGAGCGGGACGAGCCTCCGATAGGGGATCCTCGCCGGCGGTCCCTCTCCCTCCGGCCGGTCGGCGAGCTCCTCCACCCGGTGCATCACCCCGATCGTGAGCGGCTTTCCGCAGGACGGGCAGAGGTTTCCCCGCGCTATCGCCTCCCGCGGGGAGAGGACGACCCCGCAGGCGCGATGTCCGTCGTAGTGGTACTTCCCCTCCTCAGGGAAGAACTCGACCGTCCCGAGGAAGCGGGCGGGGTCGCGCGCCTTGAGCGCGGCGACGATCCCGTCGTAGCTTGGCTCAGGAAGCTCGAACAGGGTCGCCTCGCGCCCCAGCCGCGACGGGGAGTGGGCGTCGGAGAAGGAGACAAGGGCGATCCGATCGAGGGAAGAGACGCGTCCGTTCATCGCTGGGTCGCTCGAAAGGCCGGTCTCGATGGCGAAGATCCGCTCCGTGTGCCTCCCGAAGCACTCCTCGAGGCAGTCGAACCCCGACCGCGACCCAAAGACGGAGAACCAGGGTGTCCAGGCGTGCGCCGGGATCACCTCCGCCGCGGGCGCGGCGTTCCAGATCGTCTCGACGAGGCGCTCGGCGGAGATTCCGAGCATCGGACGGCCGTCGGCCGCGAGGTTGCCGATGCGGGAGAGGGCCCGGTTGATCCGCGAGGCCGCCTCGAGGCACGGGGCAAGGACGAGGAGATGGACCTTGCGCGTCTTCCCGTCCTGGTTCCAGATCGCGGCGACCTCGGCGGTCGGGAGGAACCAGGTCCCCTCGTAGCGGGCGAGGCCGTTTGCCTCCGGGAGGAGGGTCTTCTCGAGACTTTGTAACCACTCGGGGTGGGTGAAGTCACCCGTTCCGAGGAGATCGATCCCCTTCCGCTTCGCCCAGCGGACGAGATGAGGGAGGTCCGTCTCTGGGCTCGTCGCGCGGCTGTAGCGGGAATGGATGTGGAGGTCGGCGATGAGCCTCATCGCTCGTAAATCGGGGGTGGGACCGGGCCGGAGGGGCAGTCCGCGCTGAACGACTCGACGAGGACGCTCGCCTGGAAGATCTCGGGCCCGTACTCCTCGGCCTGGATCCGGAAGCGGACCCGCTCCCCCGGCTCGACCGCGGTCACTTCGGTCGTCCCCTCAGTCAATCTCACTCCGTCTGTGTTGTAGAACTTCGCCTTCACCACGATCGAGTGGAGGACCCCACTCGATCGGTTCTCCACCTCGCCCGTCACCTCGACTGGCCAGCCCAGGGTGAGCTTAAAGGAGCGGATCTCCGCCACCTCGATCGCCTCGACCTCCACAGTTGCAGCCGCCGAAACCCCGCGGTCGTCGGTCGCGGTCAGGGTGACGGGATAGGTCCCTTCCGCGGGGAAGCGATGGCTCACCTGGCCGTAGTAGTCCTCAAGGACCGTCCCGTCGCCGAAGTCCCAACGAAGTGCGGTGATGTAGTGGTTGGGGACGGTCGAGGACTGGGAGATAAAGAAGTAGCCGAGGGTGCCGCTCGTCCCGTCGGGGCAGGTGGTGAAGTCAGCGGTCGGCGTCACGACCGGGCCGAAGCACCCTCCCGCGAGGAGGCCGAGGGAGAGAAGAAGAACTAGATAGAGGACTCGCTTCATGATGGTCCCTCCTTGACCGCTAGTGTAGTCTTGGAACGCTTGCGAGACAACGGCAAGCGCGAGAGGTGAAAGGGGGAAGCGAGATGAACGTTCGGATTATCTATGCGTCGCTCACAGGGAACACGCGCCGGATCGCCGAGGCGATGGCGCAAGAGCTCGGCGTCGTCCCGCAGTCGGCTGGAGAGGGCGTCGACCTTCGCGGCGTAGGTCTCCTCTTCCTGGGAAGCGGGGTTTACGGGAATCGGCCCGGCCGGGCGATCCGCCGACTCCTCGAGGCCCAGGCGAGCCTCGCCGGTGTCAAGGTCGCCCTGTTCGGGACCTACGGCGGGACCCCGCGGCAGCTAGACTGGATGGCGAGGTGCGTGGCGAAGAAAGGCGGGGAGGTCCTCGGCCGCTTCAGCTGCAAGGGGCGAGACTGGTTCGTCTTGGGTCTCGTCGCCCGCGGTCACCCCAGCGCGACCGACCTCGCGGCGGCGACGGCCTTCGCCCGCCAGACGCGGGATCGGGCCTCTCAGGCGAAGAAGGAGTAGTCGGCCGGCCCCTCCTCGGAGAACCCGTCCCACCCGAAGCGGCGGAGGTCGATCCGTCCCCGCGCGTCGAAGAGGACCCCCTCCTCCTCGAGGAGGATAACCTGCTCTCGGCCGATGCTCGACATCCCCTTCGCGTTCACCACCCGCTGCCAGGGGACCGGCGGTTCGGCGCGCTCGTCGTGCAGGGCGGCAAGGGCCCACCCCACCTGGCGCGCGTCGCAGGGCGGGCCGACGAGGCGGGCGACCTGGCCGTAGGTCGCGACCCGGCCGCGGGGGATTCGGCGGACGACCGCGTAGATCTCTTCGTGCTTCCTTCCCATGGGAGTCGCTCCCTCCTTCGTTGTGTCTAGATTGAAGGGAGGATACAGTATCCGCGGAGGTGGGGATGGACAAGGTCGCGTCGGCTCGCGAGGAGTTCCCTGCGCTCACGGCGTGGCTCTTCTTCGGCTCGGCCGGGATCGGCCCGCTCCCGCGGGGCGCCCTCTCCGCGATGAGGAAGGAGACGGAAGCCCTCCTCGTTGACTTTGACCGACGGGCGTGGGAGGAGGACGTCCGGGCCGAGGCGCGCTCCCTCGCCGCCCGCCTCGTCGGCGCCTCGCCGGAGGAGATTGTCCTCGTCCCAAGCACCTCGGCCGGGATCAACCTCCTCGCCGGGTCCTTCCCGTGGAGGCGAGGGGACAGCGTTGTCCTGAACGACCTCGAGTACCCGGCGAACGTCTTTCCCTGGCTCTATCAGGCGGAGCGGCACGGCCTCGAGGTGCGGGTCGTCCGCTCGCGGAATGGGATCGTGCCCCTCGATGACCTCGTCGAGGCGATCGACCGTCGCACGCGCGTCGTTGCCGTAAGCCACGTCGAGTTCGCGCTCGGGTACCGGCACGACCTTGCCGCCCTCGCCGAGGCGGTGCACGCAGTCGGCGGGCTCCTCTGCGTGGACGCGATCCAGTCCCTCGGCGTCCTGCGCGTGGATGTGGAGGAGCTCGGGATCGACGTCCTGGCGACGGGTGGGTACAAGTGGCTGTGCGGGCCGCTCGGGACGGGGTTTACCTACGTGCGGCGCGACCTCCTCGAGACCCTGTGGCCGCCGACGCTCGCCTACGGGAACCTCCCCAAGGAGGAGGAAGAGGCGGTCTGGAACGCCCTCGTCGCCGGAAGAGACTACCCGATGGACGAGGTGCCCGTCGCCGCGGGGTGGAAGCGGCTCGAGGGAGTGGAAGGCCTCTCCCCGATCCTCGTGAAGGGATTCTCCGCCTCGCTTTGCCTCTTCTTGGACCTCGGGATCGACTGGATCGAAGGGCGGATCGAGGGGCTCGTCTCCCACCTCATCGAGCGCCTGTGCGAAGAAAAGGTCAAGATTCTCTCCCCGACCCATCGCGAGGAGCGCGCGGGGATCGTCACCGCCGCCGTCCCGTTCGACCTCTCAAGAAAGGACGAGGTGAAGGGTCTCGAGAAGAGGCTCGAGGAGGCGCGGATCCAGGCCCACCCCCGCGGGGGCGGCCTCCGCCTCGCCGTCCACTTCTTCAACACGGAGGAGGAGATCGACCGGGTCGTCGGCTTCCTCCGTGGCCTTGGGCACTGAGGGACTCCGATCTCCCTTGGTCGGTATAATCCCGCCGGGTGATGGAGGATGTGCCTTGCGGCGCCGGGACGGGTGATCGCGATCGAGGGGAACGAGGCGACCGTGGACTACGGCGGCGTGCGGACGCGCGCGCGCCTGGACGCCCTCGGCGAGCCGGTCGCGGTCGGCGACTACCTCCTTGTCCACACGGGCTTCGCCATCCGCCGCCTCTCCCCAGAGGACGCGGAAGAGACCCTTCGGCTCTTCGACGAGCTCGTCGCCTCCCTCGGGGCGGCGCGGCCCACGCCCCGGCCCGAGGACGAGGGGCGATGACCCGGCCGTTTTCCTTCTCCGATCCCGCGCGAGCCCGCGCCCTCGCCGACGCGATCCTCCTCCTCTCTCCGCCCGAGTCAGTGAAGATCGTCCACGTCTGCGGCACCCATGAGCTTGCGATCACCCAGCACGGCCTCCGTCGCTTCCTCCCCGAGCGGGTGGAGATCCTCGAGGGGCCGGGTTGCCCGGTCTGCGTCACCCCCACGCGCGACATCGACCTCGCCGTCTCCCTCGCCGAGGGAGGGAAGGTCCTGTGCACCTTCGGGGACATGACCCGCGTCCCGGGGACGCGGAGGACCCTTGAGGAGGCGCGCTCCGGCGGGGCGGACGTGCATACCGTCCTCTCCGCATCTGAGGCGGTCGCGATCGCGCGGAAGACCGATCGCGAGGTCGTCTTCTTTGCCGTTGGCTTCGAAACCACGGCGCCCACGACCGCGGCCGTCCTCCTCGACCGGCCGCCGCGGAACCTCTCCGTCCTCGTCTCCCACAAGTTGATCCCGCCGGCGATGGCCGCGCTCCTCGAGCTTCCTGGGACCAGCATCCGTGGCTACATCGCGCCCGGCCACGTCTCGACCGTCATCGGGACGAGGCACTACGAGCCGTTCCCCAAGAAATACCGGATGCCAGTCGTGATCGGCGGGTTCGAGCCGCTCGATGTTCTCTACGCGATCGCCCTCGTCCTCCGTCAGGTCCGCGACCGCTCCCCGCGCGTCGAGAACGCCTATCCGCGCGCAGTGACGGAGGAGGGGAATCGCCAGGCGCAGGGGATGATGGAGAAGGTCTTCGAGGTTGTGGATGCCCGGTGGCGCGGGATCGGGACGATCCCCGCCTCGGGGCTCGCCCTGCGGGAGCGCTTCCGCGAGTTCGACGCGCGCGCGCGGTTCGCGATCGAGGGGGAGGAGGGGGAGGACGAGATCCCGGGGTGCCGCTGCCCCGACGTCCTCACCGCCCGCGCCGCGCCCGTGGACTGTCCGTTCTTTTCGACTCGCTGCACCCCGCTCTCGCCGGTCGGGCCGTGCATGGTCGGAAGCGAGGGGGCGTGCTCGATCTGGTTCCGCTACGGCGGGAGGCCGCGGCTGTGAGCGGAAGGGACGAGCGGATCACCTCCCTTCACGGAGCGGGCGGGGAACTGATGGGGCGGCTCCTCAAGGAGCACATCGTGTACCGCTTCTCCCGGCGTTCGGCGGGCCGGATCGGCCTCGACGCCCTCGACGACGGGGCGACGATCGACCTCCCCCAGGGCGGAGAGGTCGTCCTCACGACGGACAGCCACGTCGTGAAGCCGATCTTCTTCCCCGGCGGCGACATCGGCCGCCTCGCCGCCTGTGGGACCCTGAACGACCTCGCCGTGATGGGGGCGCGGCCGATCGCCCTGGCGCTCGGCCTCATCCTTGAGGAGGGCTTCCCCATCGCAGACCTCGAGCGGATCCTCGACTCCCTGGAGGAGGCCCTCGCCGAGGTCGGGGCGGCCCTCGTCACCGGCGACACCAAGGTGATGGGGAAAGGCGAACTCGACGGGATCGTGATCAACACGACCGGCCTCGGGGTCGCCGCGCCGCGGGCGATCGGGGACGCTGACTTGCGCGTCGGCGACCGGGTCCTCGTCACCGGGACGATCGGCGACCACGGGATGGCCCTCCTCGCCTCCCGCGAGGAGTTTCACCTCGAGAGCACACTCCAAAGCGACGTCGCGCCGATCTGGCCGATGATCGAGCGCGCCTTGGTGATCGGCGGGGTGCGGGCGATGAAGGACCCGACCCGCGGCGGCCTCTCCGCGGCCTTGAACGAGATGGCGCGGAAGTCTGGGACGACGATCGAGGTCAAGGAGTCCGCGATCCCGGTCCGCGACGAGGCGCGCGCTCTCTCCGCGCTGATCGGGATATCTCCCTTCGACGTTGCAAACGAGGGGAAAGCCATCCTCATCGTCGAGCCGGAGAAGGCCGACGCCGTCCTCTCCGCTCTTCGCTCCCACCCCCTGGGCCGGGACGCGACCCTGGTCGGCGAGGTCACGGCGGAGTACCCCGGCCGGGTCGTCCTCGACACGGGCGTCGGTGGCCGTCGCTTCCTCGACATGCCCCTCGGCGACCCGGTGCCGAGGATCTGCTAGCGGAAGAGCCACGCCCGCCGGTCGCGGAGGTGCCGATGTCGAATGACATTCCCACTTGACTTACTTTGGCGGCCTTCGTACCGTATCCCCCCGTGTGGTGGAGCTTCGTCAGTAGAAACCGAGAGTGTGGTTCGCGGGCCCTTCGAGAAGGCGCCCGCAGCGCGCGTGAGGTATTCAGGAGGTAGGGGAACGCATATGTCAAAGTGGCGGATTGGAGCGGCGGGAGGCCTTGT
>CAYHEK010000069.1:0-7529 GCA_964355545.1 uncultured Thermotogae bacterium
TTACAGGACCCCATACTTCTTGTAGACCTCGGCGAGCAGCTTCCCTTCCAGCAGTTCTTTGCGCGAGAGGTTCTCTCGCGTGGCCTTCTCTCGAGCGGCTTCCAGGACCTGTTCGGCGATCCCTCCCGGGATTGCGACGACCCCATCGAAATCCGCAAAGATCAAATCCCCGGGTTTGACGTGGACGTCTCCGCACAGGATGGGGACATCGAACGCCATGACGCGACCGCGCCCCTTGGAATCCAACGGGCGGATCCCTGCGGCAAAGACGGGGAACCCCAGAGCCATGATCTTCTGACAGTCTCGGATCTGACTGTCGCAGACGCAGCCCACCGCCCCGCGCATCGTGGCCGCTGTGCTCATCAGCTCGCCCCACGGCGCATTGATCCCACCGTGATCGGTGGAGTGAACGACCACGTCCCCTGGCCGCAGGCTGTCCATGGCGTCGAGCTCAAGCCCGTAGGGGTCCTCTTCAACCACGTAGTCCATGAGCATCCACTGGATCGTCCGAGCGGGCCCGATGAACGTGCAGTTTCCTGGGTCCAGGGGTCTCAATCGCTGGTGCATCGCCTGCGCCCTGTAGCCAAGGTCATCCAGGATGTCGCACACCGCTGCTACGTAGAGCTTCTCTTTCGCTAGCTTGATCAGTCGCTGTACGCCCTTCTTCATCATGTGGCGTGATCTCCTTGCGAGTAGCCTTAGCCGCGCGGGATGCACCGGATCTCGCGGGGGAAGGTAGGGAGCATCTCGTATCCGTTCTCGGTCACCACAACCACTTCCTCCATCCCGAACTGTCCGAGGTTCGTGCATCCCGCTCCCGGGGCCGCGTTGAGGCGCCCGCCGCGCGTGATCCCCTTGACATCGTAGATCCACACCTCGATGGCCAGGACCATCCCTTTCCGAATCGGCATCGTCTGAGCGTCGGTGAGATCCGGCGGCTCATGGCCGGTGAGTCCGATCCCGTGACCGACGAAGCCGGTTGGCTTGAATCCTTTCTCGGCAAGGGCCGCCGCAGCAGCCGCGATGATGTCTTGTGCGGCCACGCCGTCGCGCAATGCAGAGAGGGCTGCATCCTGGCCGTACTCGACTGCGTGGATGAACTCCCACTTTTGCTCGGTGATCGGGCCGATCTCCAGACACCTGCCGACGCTTCCATGATACCCTTTGTGGGCCCCGCCGCATTCAATGACGAGATGACTCCCTCGGCTGATGGGGACGCCTTCAAACGAGGGGTAGCTGTCGATCATGGGATAGCGGCTGGGGTCGCCCACGAAGTACATGCCGCTCATCTGAAGCCCGCGCTTTATGATGGCGGTGTACAAGAGCGTTCCGGCCTCTCTTTCCGACATGCCGAGATGGAAGTTCTCGACGAATTCGCTGAAGCCTTCGGCAGTCAGCGCGCAGGCGGTCTTCAACGCCTCGATCTCATGTCCAGATTTGATTGTGCGGCATTCCCAAATGATCTCGGCCGCGGGAACGAAGGTCACGCCGGGCAGCTCGGCGCGAAAGAGATCGATGTCCGAGATGGACCTCGGGATGTACATCCCGGCCACCGCCCCGTCTTCCAGGCCGATTCGCTTCTTCCCGCCCCCAAGGTTGGTGACTATCTTGGCCACCTCGCGGGGAAGGGCTCGCAGCGAGGCGATGTGGTGAGGGCGATCCTGCCCTCGAATGTCGGCCACGTAGGAAGTGGCCTCCGCCATGCCGCGGAAGAACTCGGGGACGATCAGGACGGGATCGTGCTCGAGGGGGAGGACGAGGACTGCAGGTTGAATGCTCTTCGCGCCCCAGTGTTGCGAGTGGAAGCCGCAGAAGTAGCGTATGTTGTGTTCGTCCCACAGGACGAGGGCATCCACCCTCTTCTCTTCCATGCTGTGCCGGGCTTGGCTCACCCTTCGCTCGTATTCGCTCTCGGGGAAATCGGCGAAGCTCGGCCTGGAATAGAACGTCCCTCTTGGCATTTCGTTTAACATCCACATCACTCCTTCCTCTCTCAAAACCACCGATCCGTTACTCCAGTAGGCGTTCTGCTCATGCCACTTGCGAAAACGTTGCATGCGTGCCTTGTTCCACCTCCTCCCGGCAGAGATAGCAGTGGACGTAATGGTCACGCCCCACGGAAATCCGTGGAGGAAAGGCCTGCACGCACGTCTCGGATGCATGCGGGCATCGTGGCGCGAACCGACACCCCTCGGGGAGGTGAATCAGGCTCGGGACGGTCCCATCGATCGCCCGGAGGCGCTGGGTCTTGTCCTGCGACATCTCGGGAACGGCCTGCAGAAGCGCCTGTGTGTAGGGATGGGCTGGGCGGCCGATGATCGCGTCTTTGGGGCCGCTCTCGATGATGCTCCCCGCGTACATCACGTTGATCCTCTCGCACATGCTCCCGATGATGGACATGTCGTGTGAAATCAATAGCACCGCCATTCTCCCGGTTTCGACGATCTTCCGGATCAGCTTTAGAATCTGCAGCTGGATCGAGACGTCAAGCGCCGTGGTGGGCTCATCGGCGATCAGGAGCGAGGCCTCACACGCAAGAGCCATGGCGATCATGACCCGTTGCTGCATTCCACCGCTGAGCTTGAAGGGGCGTTTGGTCATGATGCTCGGAGGGTCAGGAAGGGCCACTTCAGCTAGGCTTCGCAGGGCGATCTCTCGGGCCTTCTTCTTGTCCGAGGTCTTGTGCAGGCGGACGACATCGAGGAGTTGAGTCCCGATGGCGAAGACCGGATTGAGCGACGACATGGGGCGCTGGAAGATCATCGCGATCTCCTTGCCGCGGATCGCTCGGATCTCCCTCTCCTTCATGGAGAGAAGATCCTCTCCTTGGAAGAGGATCTGCCCCCGGACGATCCGGCCGGGGGAACGAATGAGGCGAAGCAGGGAATAGCCGGTCACGGTCTTGCCGCACCCAGTCTCTCCGATGAGGCCAACGATCTCCTGCTCTCGTATGTCGAAGTCGACTCCTTCCACTGCCTTGACCACTCCGCGATAGGTCCGGAAGTGAACCGTGAGATCGGTCACGTTCAGCAACTCACGCGGATGGGTCACGGAGGGCATCACGGGCTAGGAGACCTCCCGCTCCACCAGGTCGCGTATTCCGTCTCCTGCCAAGAGGAATCCCGTGACGAGAAGGAAGATGGCCAAACCCGGGAACGTGACGAGCCACCACCGCCCAGGGAGGTAGGTGCGTCCCTCGGCGACCATGAGCCCCCAATCCGGCAGCGGGGGTTGGACGCCGAGCCCCAGGAAACTGAGACCAGCGGAGGCGAGGATCGTCAGCCCAAATTGGAGGGAAGCCTGTACCAGGATCGGCCCCATGCAGTTTGGGATGATGTGCAGGAACATCATCCGCATCGGGCCGGCTCCCAGTGCTTTCTGGACTAGTATGAAATCGGCGTTCCGAAGCCGGAGCACCTCGGCTCGGACGATGCGCGCATTCCACGTCCAGCTCACGAGGGTGATGGCCCAGATCATGTTGAACATCGATGGCTTGAAGACCGCGGCCGCGACCATGGCCAAGGCGAAGCTCGGGATGGCGAGGAAACCGTCCGTGATGCGCATCAGGATCATGTCCAGGACACCACCGTAGAAACCGGCTACTGCGGCGAGAATAACCCCAACGGTTATGGAAATGCTTACGACCGTGATGGCGACCAGGAACGAGATCCTCGTGCCGTAGATCACCCGGCTGAGCAGGTCCCTCCCCACGATGTCGGTCCCCGCCAAGTGCCTCCACGACGGGGGTTGAAGGCGATCCCCTATGGAAAGCTTGTACGGATCATAGGGGGCGAGCCAAGGTGCGAGGATGGCCACGAGCGCCATGACGAGAACGATGAGGAAGCCGATCAGCGACAGCGGCGAGTGCTTGACGGCATAGAGGATGTACCCCACTCTCTCTCGCCAGCGCGTCCGGGGTGAATTGGGTCGAATCATTCCCACCGCCTAGAACTTGATCCTCGGGTCAATCAGGACGTAGAGGAGGTCGACGAACAGATTCGTGCACAGATACAGGAAGGAGATGATGATGGCGACGGCCGCGACAGGCGCGTAGTCAACCTGGAGCAGCGCCATGGTCGCATAAAAACCGAGGCCGGGAAAGGAGAAGACGGTCTCGACGATGAAGTCGCCCCCCAGAAGGTAGGCCATCGTCATGCCGAGGTTGGTCAGGGCGGGCAGGACCGCGTTCTTCAGGGCGTACTTGAAGTAGATCTTGCGCGGGCTCAGACCGTAGGCCCAGGCCATCGCGATGAAATCCTCCTTGAACACCTTGAGCATCCCGTCTCTCGTGAGCCGAGTCGTGGTGGAGATGTTGGTGATCGCGAGCGTAAAGGCGGGGAGGATGATATGCAGAATGGCATTGGCAAGAGCGGTCCAATTGCCAGTGACTAGGCTATCGAAGAGGTACATCCCGGTGATGTGGGCGGGTGGGCTCACGCTCGGATCGATCCTCCCTCCACTCGGGAGGAGGTGCAGGCCGAAGGAGAAAGCGAGCAGAAGCATCAAGGCGAGCCAGAACGACGGCAAGGATACTCCCGCGATCGCGATGCCTCTCGAAACGAAATCAAGGAATCTATCCTTGCGCGTTGCGGCCATGACTCCCAGCGGCACCCCGATCACGACGATCAGGAACGTAGCCAGAAGAACCAGCTCTACTGAAGCGGGGATAAAGATCCCGATCTCGGACATGACCGGCTTCTGACGAATGATGGATTCACCCAGGTTGCCACGGAGGATGTTCCGGATGTAGTTCACGTATTGGACCGGCAAGGGCTTGTCGAGTCCGTACTTCGCCTTGATCGCCTCGATTCGTTCGATCGTCGCATGCGGCCCCAACGCGACCTGGACGGCCCCTCCAGGGACGATGTGCGTGAGAGAGAAGATGATCGTGATGACCAAGAACATGACGAGAGGGATCGAGGCCACTCTCAACAGGACGTATCTGAGCATCCGATTCGTCTCCCTATCGTCGCTCCTCGCGGTTCACCGTAAAGGGCGCAAGAGCGTGCGTGTCGGTCATCGTTGGAGAGGCTCGACTCTGTGGCACCGAACAAAGCGCCCCTGGTGGACTTCCGCGAGCTCCGGAGAGCGGGTGGAACAGCCCTCTGAACCCTCCTTGCATCGCCGCTGGAATACGCAGCCAGGCGGCAGGTTGACAGCGCTCTCCGGCGCCCCCTCCAACAGCACTGGCTTCTCCTTGACCGTACCATGAGGGCTCAGCACAGAGTTCATGAGGGCCCTCGTGTAGGGGTGCAGGGGGTCGTCGAGGACCTCATCGATCGCCCCCATCTCCACAATCTGTCCCAGGTACATGATCGCCACGCGCTCACCGATGTAGCGGGCGACCGCCGCGCCGTGCGTGATGAATAGATACGTCAGGCTCAGTTCTTCTCGTAGGTCGAGGAGCAGGTTGAGCACCCTTGCCTGGACCGAGACGTCGAGGGCCGAGGTCGGCTCGTCCATGACGAGAAAGCTCGGTCTCAAGACGAGCGCTCGACAGATGCAGGCTCTCTGTTGTTGCCCTCCGGAGAGATTCCGCGGGTAGCGATCAAGTTCCTCCTCACGGAGTCCGACGATCTGGGCGAGTTCTGCAACCCTTGCCCCCATCTCCCTCCGGCCGAGGCCGAGAAAGCGCCGGTGGATGACCAGCGGCTCCGCAATCGCCCGCCGGATCGTCACACGAGGATCAAGGGACGGCAATGGGTTCTGGAGGACGACCTGCATGTCCTGCCTCGTCCTCCGCAGCTCATCGCCTTGGAGGGAGAAAAGCTTCTTGTTGTTGAACAGCACCTCGCCGCACGTCGGCTCGAATAGGCGAATCGTCGTCAAGCCGCAGGTCGTCTTGCCACACCCGCTCTCTCCCATGAGGACTAGGACGTCCCCTCGCCCGATGTCGAAGCTCACATCATCGACCGCCTTGAGGACCTGTCGCGAGAGAGAGCCCTTGCGCAGGGTGAAGTACTTGCTTAGTCCGTGGACGCGGACCAGCGCATCGTCTTTATCTCTATTCTCGGTCATGAAAGGGAGTGGAGGGCGGCCGCCCTCCACTCCTCCGTTACTTTGGGCTACCCTCGCCAGAGCGAGTGAACATCCAAAGATAGGTGCATGCGGTCGGGCACAAAGCCCTTGACATCGGCGCGATGCGCGAAGATGAAGGCCATCTCCCACATGTAGAGGGCCGGGTGGTCGGGGTACACGAGCTGTTGAGCTAGCTTGTAGACTCCCCACCTCTCCTCGCGCGACGCCAGGCCCTGGGCTCCGTCGATCAACAAGCCGACCTGTGGGTTGTTGTAGCCGGTCTTGAAGATCGCATCGGGCGTGAAGCCCTCGTCGAAGATCCCAATCGGGTCCGCGAGGAAGAGCTCCAGGTACATGAACGACATCTGGGGCATGGTCTCCGCGTTCAGCCGGAGATCCTGGTAGATGCTCCAGGGGAGCGGCTTGATGTTGACCTTGATGCCGAGCTCGGCCAGGTTCTGTTGGACTACAAGGGCTGTGTCTACCTCGAAGGTTCCGGCGATGGGGACGAGCTCAATCTCCACTTCGCCAGGCTTGTACCCAGCGGCGGCGAAGAGCTGCTTGGCCTTCGCCATGTCTTGCTTCGACTCCGGGATGCTCGGCTCGAAGCCGGGCATGCTGCTGCTCAGGATGCCGTGCGCGACCTTCGTCCCAGGGAGATAGGTGTCTGCGCACGCCTGGTAGTCAATCGCATACGAGATCGCTTCTCGCAGCTTTGCATCGTACAACGGTGGCTTCGACTGGTTCAGGAAGATGAACATCTGCGCCATGGCCGAGACGACCTCGACCTGGATCTTCGGGTCCGCCCGCAGTTCGTCAATATCCCTTGGGTTGATGTGCGCGGTGTAGTCGATCTCCCCGCTCTTCAAGAGAAGGGTGCGCATGGAGATCTCCGGGATGTACTTCAGGATGATTGTCTTGAAGAACGTCTTGTCGGTCGGCCAGCCCCCCCAGTACTCCGGGTACCAGACTGCCTTGACGTACTGCCCCTTGACCCACTCCGCTAACGTGTAGGGGCCCGTGCCGCACGTGTGATCGCCCATCCAATTCTCGGCCCACGGGTCGTCCTTTGTGGCATGCGCCTTGACGAACGTGGGGGATGGGATCGAGAGCCCCTTGTGGCTCGCAAAGGCGTCTTCCCAAAGCGCCCACGCCGCATCCGTGTAGAACGTAATCGTGTAGGAGTCAATCACCTTCCAGCTTTTGACGGTCTGCAGGTAGGTCGCTGGCGTTTGCCCGAGAGCGAGCAGCCGCTCCATGGCGTACGCTACAGCGTCGGCATTGAAAGGAGTCCCGTCGTGGAACTTGATGCCCTGACGAAGGTGGAATGTACAAGACTTAAGATCTTGGGCGACTTCCCACGAGACGGCCAGGACCGGTTTGATCGAGAAGTCAGCGACATCGTACTGGAGCAACCCCTCATAGACGTTCCAAGCGATCTGGCCCTCTTGGTGATCGTGAACCTTCTGAGGATCCTCCGTGCGGGCGTCGGTTTCGTTTCCGATGACGAG
>CAYHEK010000070.1:0-3795 GCA_964355545.1 uncultured Thermotogae bacterium
GACCGACCGCCGGATCGAAGGGATCGCGCGCGAGGTCCTCGAGCCCTTCGGGTTCTGTGTGGCGCAGATCCCGCTCCCCAAGAAGACCCTTGCTGTCGGGAGCGGGCTTGCCCGCTACGGTCGAAACAACATTACCTACGTGCCGGGACTCGGAAGCTTCCATCGGCTCGTCGCCCTCGCCTCCGATCTTCCTTGTGAGGAGGGGGCGTGGCCGGGGCTCGAGGCGATGGAGCGCTGCGGCCACTGCAGCGCCTGTCTGCGCGCCTGCCCGACCGGCGCAATCGGCGAGGACCGCTTCCTCCTCCACGCCGAGCGCTGTCTCACGTTCTGGAACGAGAAGCCGCCCGATGTCCCCTTCCCGTCTTGGATTGCTCCCTCCTGGCACAATGCCCTCGTCGGCTGCCTCGCCTGCCAGCGCGCCTGCCCGGAGAATAGAGACGTCTTCTCGCGCGTCGAGGAGGGCCCCTCCTTCGATGAGGAGGCGACGGCCCTCTTCCTGAAAGGGATCTGTGCGGCGGAGCTTGCCTCGGAGACGGTCGCGAAACTGAAACAAGCCGACCTCGTCGACTTCTTGGACGTCCTCCCGCGCAACCTCGGCGCCCTCGTCGATCAAAGGGAAACCAAGGGGAGGGAGCGATGACGCAGCGCAAGGGCGAAAAGAAGACGAGATCGAACGCGGAACTGGCGCGACGCTTCGCCGGCCTCTCGACCCCACTCCTCGCCGACGCCTCCCTCCGCCTGGGAGTCGAGCTCCGACTCGCTCCGCCGACCGTCCGGCCAGTCGAACGGGGGGATCCCGTGGCCGGCTGCGCCCTTCCGGTGCGGCACTACGGGAGTGTGGACATCCTCCTCGAGGCGATCGGAGGCGGAGAGAGGGGCGACATCCTCGTGATCGACAACGCCGGCCGACTCGACGAGGCGTGCATCGGGGACCTCACGGTCCTCGAGGCGCAGGCCGCCGGCCTCGCCGGGATCGTCGTCTGGGGGGCGCACCGCGACACGGCTGAGCTTGTGGAGATCGGCCTCCCGGTCTTCAGCTCGGGAACCTGCCCTGCCGGGCCGCGGCGCCTGGAGGAGCCGGAACCGGACGCCCTCTCCTCCGCCCGCTTGGGGGAGGTCACTGTGACGCGGGATGACGCCGTCTTCGCCGACCAAGACGGGATCCTCTTCCTCCCCCTCGAGCGCGCACACGAGGCCCTCGAGGCCGCGGAGGCGATCCAAAAGACGGAGCGGGTCCAGGCGGAGAAAATCCGCGAGGGGAGGACCCTCCAAGAACAGCTTCGCTTCGCGGAGTACCTCGCGAAGCGAAGGGAGGACCCAAGCTACACGTTCCGTCGACACCTGCGGGCGATCGGAGGGGCGATTGAGGAGTAGCCTCCGGCCCGAGGAAGGTTCACCGCAGGAAGATCTCCATCTTGCGGCGATCCTTGAGAAGTACGACGCTTGGCTGCGGGAGGGAAAGATCCCCTACGCGGGGAAGGTCATCCCGATCCGCGAGGCTCTTCCCACGACGGAGTGGATCCTCCCCACCGATCAGGCGATCGAGGTCCTGCGGCGCGCGGCCTCGATCGCCCTCGCCGACTGCACCTGTCGGACCCACTACCGCCGCTGCGAGCGGCCGCTCAAGACGTGCCTCCTCCTCGACGCGATGGCCGACTCCTTCGTCGCCGCCGGCCAGGGGGAGCGGATCTCGCTCGAGCGCGCGGAGGAGGTCCTCAAGGAGGCGAACCGCCACGGCCTCGTGCACGAGAGCGTCTACAACCCGGACCAGGGCGCGTGGGCGATCTGTAGCTGCTGCAACTGCTGCTGCTATCGCCTTCAGATCTTGAGGATCTACGGCCGGGACGACCTCGTCGTCCGCTCCGACTACGTCGCCGCGGTCGACCCGACCCTCTGCCGCCACTGCGCGACCTGCGTCGGCCGCTGCCCCTTCGGCGCGCGCCAGATGAAAGAAAAGATGGTGTACCGAAGCGAGCGCTGCTTCGGCTGCGGCCTGTGCGTCACCACCTGCCCGCAAGGGGCCATCATCCTTGTCCCTCGCTCTGCTCCGAGGGAGGGGTAGGTGGCTGAAGATTCTCGACTGACAATCCGTCGAGCCTGCACAGGCGACTGCGCACGCGTGGCCGATCTTTCTCTGCAACTGGGCTACCCCGCGACGCCGGAGGAGGTGAGGGGGCGGCTCGCCCTCATCCTGGGGGACGGCCGGCACGCCTTCTACATGGCCGAGCGAGCGGACGGGGAGATCCTGGGCTTCGTCCACGTCTACGTCACCTCCCTCGTCGTGGTCGAGCGGCAGGCCGAGATCGGCGGGCTCGTGGTCGACGAGACGCACCGCGGACGGAGCGTGGGCCGCCTCCTCATGGAGGAAGCAGAGCGCTGGGCGCGCGCCAACGGATGCAAAGCGGTGGTCGTCCGCTCGAACGTCGTGCGCGAGGGTGCCCACGCCTTCTACCGCGGCCTCGGGTACGCACCGATGAAGACACAGCTCGTCTTCCGCAAGGCCCTGTGAGCGAAGGGCCTATTTGACCTCTTTCTCCTCGCGTTCCTCGTCTACGCAGGAGTCAAGCTCCTCCCCGCACGCCTGACAGCGCTCCTCGTACCAGGAGAAGGCTCGGCCGCAGCCAAGGCAGCTCCAGCGGGCGCGCTGTTCGTCAAGCCACGCCTCCTTCCCGACCTCGCGGCGCCGCTCGAGGTTGCGCAGAGCGGCCCCGTGATGGGGGTGCTGGTCTCGGAAGGCGATGAGCCTCTGACAAGGGTAATCACCACAGTCGATGCAGGTCTCGACCGCGTGCGCGGTCGCGCACGTCTTGACCTTGCACTCTCGGCAGAAGACCGAGTTCACGTTCGTCTTGCAGCCCCGACAGGCGACCGCGGAGGCCGGCCGGCGCCACTCCTTCGCCAGGGCCTCGACCGTCCCGCGCTCGGTGGCGAGGAGCGCGTCGCAGGCACCGCAGTAGAGGCCGCAGTAGGTATCGTAGTCTGAGTTCATCCTTTCTCCTTGACGGCAAGTGGAAAGCCAAGGCAACCGTAGAGGATCCGGCGGCACCGGTCAACGTCCAATTCCCAAGCGCCCTCGCCGCCAAGGGCGGGGCTGGAGAGGCTTCCCTGCGCTCCACTGCGCGGTCGAGTACACTCTGCGCCACTTTTCTTCCAGGATGTCGAGAAGGGCGGCTTCCGTCCCGGCGACTCGCGCCGGGGCGGAAAGGAGGAGCTTCATGCTGTACGGGGAACGGGTGCGGCTGCGCGCGATCGAGCGCGAGGACATCCCCACCTTCGTGCGCTGGTTCAACGACCCGGAGGTGCGCCAGTACCTCCTCATGTACGAGCCGATGTCGCGCGCGAAAGAAGAGGACTGGTTTGAGAGCATGCAAGGGAGGCGCGACGACTTCCTCTACGCGATCGAGGCCCAGATCGGAAAGGACTGGGTGCACATCGGAAACCTCGGCCTCCACCGCATCGACTGGAAGAACCGCAGCGCCGTCTTCGGGATCGTCCTCGGAGAGAAGACCCACTGGGGAAAGGGCTTCGGGACCGATGCCGCCCGCACGATCCTGCGCTTTGCCTTCACCGAGCTGAACCTGCACCGCGTCGAGCTCGACGTCTTCGCCTTCAACCCGCGCGCCCAGCGCTGCTACGAGAAGACCGGCTTCACGCGGGAAGGGACCCGGCGCGAGGCGATCTTCCGCAACGGCCGCTACCACGACGAGTACGTGATGTCGATCCTAAAGGAGGAGTTCCTCGCGCAGGAGAAGGAGTGCGCGGCCAGCAAACCCGCCCCGGCGAAGCCACGAAGCT
>CAYHEK010000070.1:3895-7498 GCA_964355545.1 uncultured Thermotogae bacterium
ACAGGAATCGGTCTTCTTCTCCGAATCCGCTTGTGCGGGTTACGGCCGCCGAGCGGTCCGTCGAATAGCGTCGAGAACCTTCCTCCCTTCGTAGGGTTCGACGAAGGAGAGGTAGTCCTCCTCGGGAATCGGCGCCCCGCGCCCAGCGGCCAGGGCATCGCGGTCGACGAACCGCTGTGTCAACTTCTCGCACGGGTAGGCGTCGCAGTGGGCGCAGTTCTCGATCCCCCTCGTCAGGATGCAAGCCCGCACCGGGCACCCCTTGTCGATGAGATGCGGGCGTTCGGAATCGGGCGCGAGGCAGCCGTCGCAGCGAACCTTTTCCGGTGGGATCCGAAAGCCGAAGTACTGAAACCAGCCGTCGCTGATTCGCTCTTGGTCGGTGGGGCTGCGGATCTTCGTCTTGTGCGCCAAACACAGATCGCAGCGGTACCCGCATCGGGCCACGACATCCCTCGCACAGCTCATGTTCCTCCTCGGTAGACCTCTCCCCGTTCGCGCTCCCCGCCGAAGCCCTTCCGCCATGCTGGAGTGGAGTGCTCGAACCCGGCATCACGACTTTCCCTCAGCATAGCGCCTAACGGATCTAGGGAAAACAACCATTCCGCCGACCGCAGCGGAAACCAAGCGCAGAAGCCCGCGGGCGTGTGAACCCCGGCTGGGCCAACCTGCTGGCGCACAGCGCCTCCTGCACAGCTTCAAGCGCCGCAAGAAGCGGAGCGGTAGCCGGCTGCGTGGGAACACCGGCCGGCGCTCGCACGTTGCCCTGTGAAGTCCTCCGCGCGGTCCGACGTCTCCGGGATGTCGCTGTGCTGGAGCCGCTCGAGAACAAGGGCGGCCGGGGCACGGTCTCCACGTATCAAGTGGACCGAGCCGTAGCGAAGAACTTGTTGCGTCAGGGCCGCTGGCTAGCTCAAATGGGGCCGCAGGAACAGGGGCGCGGACCGACCGAACAGGCCGAAGGAGACCCTGCGATCAGCCGGCAGGTCCGTGGCCGCTGGCAGCGGCCCGACGGAGGCGATTCCAGAGAAGCTGGAGTAGATCGGTTCGGGTTGCCTTGGCCTGGCCCCGTCTGCTACTCTCTTCACAGAGCAAGGAGGCCGCAGGAATGACAAGGAGAGCACCGCCTCTCTCAGGGATGATGTCTCTTGGGGCGTGCCTCGCCCGGGTCACCGGCTCCGGACCGCTGCGGCCCGCGCGCTCGCTTCGGTTCGGCGTGGCTGACTCGGCGCTCTTCTCCCCGCGGCCGACGGAAGGGAAGCCTTCACTATGCATCGACATCGTGTGGTGGTGACTGGTATCGGGGTCGTCACCCCGATCGGCATAGGACGGGAGGATTTCTGGGAAGGATTGCTCGCCGGACGGAACGGCATCTCCCGCATCACCCTGTTCGACCCGTCGGAATTCCGCTCTCACATGGCCGGGGAGGTGAGGGATTTCCGCGCCGAGGAATGGATCGACGGCAAACTCGCGAGACGGATGGACCGGTTCACCCATTTCGCCCTTGTCGCCGCGGACCTGGCCATGCAGGACGCCCGCCTGCATGCGTTTCCTTTCGACGGCTGCCGGGCGGGCGTCATCATCGGGTCCGGCATCGGGGGAGCGCAGACGATCGAAAGCGCGCATGCCGAACTCCTGGCGAAAGGGCCAAAATCCGTGGGGCCGTTCGTCGTGTCCAAGGTCCTCATCAACACGGCCGCCTGCATGGTGTCCATCACCCATGGCCTCAAGGGACCTCTGTCTGCCCCTTCCGTAGCCTGTTCCACCGGGGCCAACGCCATAGGCGACGCCTATCGCATCCTGGAAAGAGGAGACGCCGACATCATGTTGGCGGGAGGAACCGAGGCCAGTGTGAGCCCGTTGCCGTTTGCCGGCTTCTGCGCGACACGGTCGATGTCCATCCGTAATGACGATGTGGAACGAGCCAGCCGTCCTTTTGACAAAAACCGCGACGGTTTCGTCATGGGCGAGGGGGCCGGTGTCGTCGTGCTGGAAAGGCTGGACCATGCGCTCGGGCGGAACGCGCCCGTCTACGCTGAATTGGCCGGATATGGCAACACGGCCGATGCTTTCCATCTCACGGCGCCCGAACCCGAGGGCGACGGAATGGTCCGTGTCATGGGGGAAGCGCTACGCGACGCCGGCGTCGCCGCGCCGGACATCGGCTATATCAACGCCCACGGAACCTCCACGGTCCTCAACGACAAGATCGAAAGCGCAGCCGTGATTAAGGTCTTCGGCGACCACGCCTGGCGGCTCAAGATAAGTTCCATCAAGTCCATGATCGGCCACCTGCTGGCCGCGGCCGGGGCCGTGGAGTTCGCGGCCACCGTGCTGAGCGTCTCGACCGGCCGCATTCCCCCGACCATCAACTATGAGCAGGCCGATCCGGATTGCCCGCTGGATTACGTCACCCGGGGAGCCGAGTCGATCGAACTCGACGCGGCCATGAGCCAGTCCTTCGGCTTCGGGGGAGGGAACGCCTGCCTGGTCGTCAAGAGGTACGAGAAGGGAAGGTAACGATGAACATCCCCAAGCTTCATATCGGACACCTCACCGCAGATATCCCGATCATCCAGGGAGGAATGGGCGTGAGGGTGTCGCTCGCATCCCTGGCGGCGGCGGTGGCCGAGGAAGGCGGAATCGGCACCATCTCGAGCATCGGCCTGGGGGATTTCGAAGCGGCCCGGCATGAGTATGAACGGATCTCCCGGGAAGCCTTGCAAGAAGAGATCCGCAAGGCCCGAACCATGACCCAGGGGATTCTCGCCGTCAATTTCATGGGCGCGCTCAGCAATGTTGAAGACCTGGTCCAGACCGCCGTCCGGGAAGGCATCCAGATGATCGTCTTTGGGGCCGGACTGCCGATGAAGCTCCCCGAACTCGTCCAGGATCGATCGGTGAACCTCGTGCCCATCGTCAGCTCGGCCCGGGCCGCGGAACTGATCCTCCGTGGCTGGGCCAAGCGTTACCAGAGAACGGCCGACGCCCTCATCCTCGAAGGCCCCCTCGCGGGGGGACATCTCGGCTTCTCCCTCGAGCAGCTCCGCCATCCGGAAGACTACTCTCTGGAGACGCTCCTGCCTCAGGTCCTGGAAGCGGTCAAACCGTATGAAGACCGCTTTGGAAGGAAGATCCCGGTCATCGCCGCCGGCGGGATCTTCGACGGCGGGGACATCGCCCGTATGCTGTCACTGGGCGCGTCCGGAGTCCAGATGGCGACGCGTTTCGTCTGCACCTGGGAGTGCGACGCGTCCCAGGAGTTCAAACAGAGCTACCTGGACGCCAGGGAAGAGGATATCGTCATCATCAAGAGCCCTGTCGGCTTGCCAGGGCGGGCCATCCGAAACAAGTTCCTCAAGGACTTGGAGAAGGTGGACAAGCTAAAGATCAACTGCCCCTACCATTGTCTAACCGTCTGCAAGGTCGCGGAAGCCAGGTTTTGCATCGCCCAGGCTCTCTTGAACGCCTACCGGGGGGATGTCGACCACGGTCTCATCTTCTGCGGTCAGAACGCCCACCGGATCGACAAGATCGTCACGGTCAAGGAGCTCATCGCCGAACTCCTCGGCGAACTCCAGAGCGCCCTTAACGACGTCCCGT
>CAYHEK010000071.1:0-7466 GCA_964355545.1 uncultured Thermotogae bacterium
GGGGGAAGAGGACCTTGCCCAAGTTGTCGACGACGCCGATCAGAAGCCCTCCTAGGAGCGCCCCCTGGATCGAGCCGACCCCGCCCACGATGACCACGGCCATTGCCTGAAGGAGGACGGTATTGCCGGCTTCGCTATTGATCCCGCTGATCTGCGCGCCGAGGACGCCGGAGAGGCCGGCGACGAAGGAGGCGATGAGGAAGACGACCATGGAGACCATCTCCATGTTCACCCCCATCCCCTGCGTCATCTCCTTGTCGTCCATCCCCGCGCGCACCCTCGCCCCGAGGCGCGTCTTGTCCTGGAGGTACCACAGGGCGAGGGCGAAGATGGCGCCGAGGCCGATCAGGGCGAAACGGGAGGAGGCGACGGTGACATTCCCGATCGCGACTCTGTTGACGAAGAGGGCCTTCGCGGTGAACGGCATGCGCGCCCATCCCTGCCAGACCCAGATGCAGATGTTCGTCAGGATATAGACGAATCCGTAGGTGAGGAGAACCTGCTCGTTCGGCTGCTTGTAGAGGCGCCTCAGGAAGACGCGCTCGATGAAGAGGCCAAGCAACCCTCCGGCGACCCCTCCCAGGATGACGGCGAGGGTGAACGGCCCGTGGAACCCCCTGAAGACCTGCCAGCCGACGTAGGCGGAGACCATGTACAGCGCGCCGTGCGCGAGGTTCGAGATCCCCATGACCCCCATGACGATCGACATCCCGGAGGCGGTGAGGAAGAGGACCATGCCGTAGGCAAGACCGTTAACGAGATTTCCCAAGAACATCAAGAACAGGCTCACGAGAAATGACCTCCCATCTTCAAGGGATGGATAGAGCCAGAGCTTCGATTCTACAAGACGGGCAAGCCGCATTGCGGCACGGCTTGCCCGTCGTCACTCACTTGGCCTAGGATGCGCTTTTCAGTCCTTGATCCTCCGCGCTCCTACTTCTTCTCGCTCGGGAGCGTCGGGTCGATGATTCCCTTCTCCACGTAGAGCGGGGCGGAGAGGCGGTACTCGCCGTTCACGAACTCGGCCTGCGTCACGTACCCATCGGTGATCGCGACACCCTCCGGGGTGAAGGAGACCGGGCCGGCCGGGGTGTTCAGTTTGAGCGAGAGGATCGCCGGCCACAGAGCGTCGAAGCTCGCGTTCCCGCCCGTCTTCTTGAGGCCGGCGAGGATGATCTTCGTGAGCGTGTAGGCGTTCTGCTCCGAGCAGCTCGGGACCTTCCCCGTCTTCAGGAAGATCCCGGCGAGGAAGGCCCGGTTCTCGGCGTTGTCGAGCTGCCAGGTGTACGCCGACTCGCCCTTGATGCCGAGCGCGATGTCGCCCAGCTCGGCGAGGGCCTCCGGCGTGTAGTCGCCGTCCTGGGTGATCGTCACCATCGGTTTTTTGACGCCCATCTCGTTGGCCTGATAGACGAAGCGGCTCACCGGGCCGGGGCCTTCGAGCGCGTACAGGATGACGTCGGCGACGGTCGCCGCGAGACCCGCGATGTACGGGCTGTAGTCCTGGCAGCCGACTGGCGGCCACAGCTGGCCGACGACGGTCCCGCCCGCGGCCTTGAATCCCTCCGCGGCGCCGTTCGCGTACGCGATCTTCCCTGCGTAGTTCGCGCCGATCGTGACCATCGTCCTGTAGCCGAGGACGTCATAGCAGTACTTGCCGAACCAGTAGGTCTGGGCCTCGCACGTCGTCGGGTAGATGATGTACGTCGTGTTCGGCTCGTACGCGATCGGCCGCATCCCGTTGATCAGCGAGGTGATGATGACCTTCTGCTCCCGCGCGTACGGGGCAATCGCGAGGTGCGCGTCGCCCATGAGCGGGCCGATGACGATCTTCACCTTGTCGCTGTCCACGAGCTTCTTGAACTTCTCAAGGGCTACGGAGACGCTCGTCGCGCTGTCCTCGATGATCAACTCGATCTTCACCCCGGCAACCTGGTAGTTCACCTCTTCCAGCGCCAGCCGGACCCCCGCCTCGAACTTCGGCCCAAGCTCGGCGACCGGGCCGGTGTAGTCGAAGAGCCCACCGATCTTGATCGACTCAGCACCGAGGACTGGCAGGGTCCCCAGGGCGAGCACGAGGGAGAACACACCAAGAAGTACCAATAGCTTTCGGTTCATGTAGCACCCTCCTTCAGGTTGTTGCAATTGACCGCTACGATCCAGATCACTTCCTCTTGTCCTTCTTGTGAAGCGGTCCCACCTCCTTCCCCTCGGCTCCCTCGCCACCGGCGAAGGGACCGGTCGGGTAGCGTTCTTTGATACCTTCAGGTCTCCGATTCTCTTCCTTTTCGTAGAACCGTCCCGCAGAGCTCGCCCGAGTAGACCTCGTTCTCGAGGACCGGCGTCCCGTTTAGGATCACGACCTCGATCCCGTCCGGGTACTGAGAGGGATCGGCGTAGGTCGCGCGGTCGGCAATCGTCTTGGGGTCGAAGATCGTAATGTCGGCCATGGCCCCCTCGCGGAGGATCCCTCGGTCCCGGACTCCGAACCGCCCGAGGGACTGGGAGGTCATCTTGCGCACCATCTCCTCCATCGGCACAAGGCCCAGGTCGCGGCTGTAGTGGCCGAGGCACTTGGGGAAGGCCCCGTACGCGGCCGGGTGGGGGAGTCCCCTCCCGGTGATGATGGCGTCGGTCTCGATCGAGGCCTGGTGATGGGCGACGAGCTTCTGATGCCAGGGGTCGTCCATCTCGTCCGTCCCTGAACTTCCGATGTAGAGGGCCATCGTTGGGCCCTTCTCCTCCATAATCATGTCCGCCGCCGCGTCGAACGGGGTCTTCCCCGTCGTCTGGGCGATCTCGGTGAAGGACATCCCTTCGTACATCTTGTTCTCCTTCGTGATCGCGGAGATGAGGCGGATGTTCTCCCAGCCGGTCGCGCCGACGAGGTTGTGCGGCCAGGCGCCGGGGAGCCAGGAGGGCCAGCCGGGCATGTCGTCCTCGACCGAGCGGCGGATCCGCTCCCGCGTCGCAGGGTCCCTCAGGCGCCTTGAGAGTTTCTCCATCCCTCCCTCGAGGGCCCAGGGGGGGAGGGTGGCGAAGAGGGTCGTGTTCGCCGCGACGTAGGGAATGACATCCATGCCCACGTCGACCCCGCGGGCGCGCGCCGCGTCGTGAAGCTCAAGGAGCGCGTCGATCTGCGGGAAGAAGCGCTCTCCGAAGGCCTCGGCGTGGGAATGCACGGCCGTGATGCGGTTCGTCTCGGCGATGCGGATCACCTCGCGCGCCGCCTGGAGGAGGGTCTCGCTCGACCCGCGCACGTGGCAAGTGAAAACGCCGCCGAATTCCGCAAGCGGCGCGCTCGTAGCGATCAGCTCCTCCGTGTCGGAGTACATGCCGGGCGGGTAGATCAGCCCGGCGGAGAGGCCCCACGCCCCCTGGTCTAGGTCCCGGCGGGCGAGGCGGGCCATCTCTTCCTTCTCCGCGTCGGTCGCGACCCCCGCGCGCAGGCCCTTCACGCACATACGGATCGTCCCGTGCGAGGTCATCGAGAGGACGTTGTAGGCCGTGCCCTGCTTTTCCAGGTAGTCCATGTAGCCCTTGGCGTCCTTCCAGTGCCAGTTGAATCCGTCGCACTGGAAGAACCCGCTGTACCCCTTAAGGAGCGCCACGTCGTCTTGGGTGTTCACGGGGAACGGCGAATAGCCGCAGTTTCCCGTGACGAGGGTCGTGATCCCCTGGCGGACGAAGCATTCAAGGACCTTGGGGTGCCGTGGGTGGGCGAGGACGAAGTCGGCGTGGCTGTGACAATCGACAAAACCGGGAGCGACGACGAGGCCGCGGGCGTCGATCACCCGCTTCGCCGAGGGCTTACCGAGGCGCCCGATCTTCTCGATCCTCTTTTCCCGGACGGCAAGGTCGGCGGCGAACCACGGGTTCCCGGTCCCGTCCACGATCGTTCCGTTTTTGATTAGGAGGTCATACATCAGCCAACACTCCACTGTCCTCTAAACTTGTCTTTAGGCACAGAATTGCTTGTTGCCAGGGGTGATTGAAAACGGCACAGAGGACTCGACTTAGACAGGACAAACTATAGTTAATCTGTCTACATCTACTAACTATCGCCATATGGAAACCCATGGTATCGGCTTGCCGCGGCCCTGTCAAGGATTGGGCGAGCGCTCTGCCTCTTGGTCTCTCAGCGGATTGACGGTCACGTAAGCCGCGCGCGAGGTGGCGAGGAAGACCGTGTGCCCCAGCGGCGGAGTCGGCTGTTCCTTCCTCAGGAGGGGCTCGATCCGAGGGCAAGAAGGTGGGAGACGATCGTCCGCGCCTCGAACAGGTCGGCCGCCTCGCGGAAGGAAAGGTCCGGGGGAAGGAGGTCACGACTCCACTCCTTGGGGGCGACGAGGATCACGTCGGCGATCCCGGCGCGCCGGGCGGCGAGGAGGTCGAGGTGGGAGTCGCCGATCGCGAGGGCCTCCCCTGGGGAGAGGCCGAGGGCGCGGAGCGGGCCGAGGAGGGCCTCCGGGTCCGGCTTCAGCGCCCCGTCCTCCCGCGTGAACACTCGGTCGAAGATAAGACCATTCCGTTCGAGGACCGCCTCGGCGCTCGCGCGGGAGTTGTTCGTGATGAGGACCGCGACGACGCTGTGGGCGCGGAGGAAGGCGATGAGTTCCGCGGCCCCGGGCATGGGGGATCCGGTCTCGACCCCGAGGGCCTCGTAGCGCTCGAGGATCGCCGTTCCTCTTTCCCGCTCCTCGGGAGGGAGCGAAGAGAGGTAGTCGATGATCGTCCGCGCCTCCGGCGGGACTCCGATCGCCCGCCGCACCTCCGGCCAGTTGACGGGGGAGGACCAGATCGTCCCATCCATGTCGAAGAGAACCGCGCGAATCGCCATCGGGTGGGGATGATACCCGAAGGGCTCACCCACCTCCGACCGGGGGAAAGAGGGCGACGCGATCGGCGTTCCTCAGAGGATGCTCGAGCCCTCTCGCCACCCCGTTCACGAAGACAAGCTGGACGGCCGACGGGGGGATTCCGAACGTCGCCAAGAGCTCCCCAAGGGACGTCCCCTCACGCAGGGTGGCGGGAAGTGGAGATCCGGCCGGTGCATCTGGGACGTATCCCTGCAAGGTCGCGTACAGTCGCACCTCAATCTGGAGCATCCGAGGAGGCCTCTCCGAAACGGGGGAAATACCACCGATAGAGGAGTCCCATGTCCTGCGGGAAGAGGCCGAGCCGGTCCTCCGGGCCCACTCGCCGGCCGAGCGCGGAGTACTCTCCGTTCAGGAAGACGTTTGGACTCAGCTCCACGGGGGCGATTCCGATCCGGGCCACGACCTCTCGGATCGTGTCCCCCTCCTCCACCGGGACGCGGAGGATCGACTCCTTCCGCGGGTCCTTTTCCTTTGCGAAGCGGCGCAGGGCCCCGTAGAGGTGTACCTCGATTTCGCCCTTCCTCCTCACGCGCCGTGCACCCGATCGAGCTCCTCGTCAGAGATGTCCCAGACGGTGTTGTGGGGCGGGAGGGGCTCGCGCCGCATGAACTCCGGCAGGCGGTCGTCCTTCTTCGTGAATCCGGCCGCCTTGTTGAACCCCCGCTCCATCTCGAGGATCTTCCCGCCAAGCTTCACTGCCTCCGCGACCGTCCAGTCGGTCCCGAGGACGCCGTTGCACTCCTCGACGACTCCCTCGAACCCCTTGGCGATGTCCAGGATGGCGAAGCTGATGAAGAGGCAATGGCCGGTTGTGTCGAGGAAGGCCGTCGCCTGCTGGAAGTTGCGGACGAGGTCGGCCTTGTGGACATCGAGGGGGTCGACCTTTCCACTCACGCCCAGGATCTCCGGGGCGATTGTGTAGCCCGCCGTGTGGTCGGCGCCCATGGTCGAGGTGGCGTAGGTCATCCCGATCCCCTTGATGGCGCGCGGCTCGTAGGCCGGCATGTTCTGCCCCTTGACGGAAGGCACGCGCTCCACGCCGAAGATCCTCCCTGTGACGGCGGCACCGCTGCCGAGGATGCGTCCGAGCGGCGTTCCCTTTCCGATCTCGTGCAAAAGCTCGATCGCGCGCGCTCCGTCGCCGAAGCGGGCGACCCCTCCTTCCATCGCCACGGCGAGGGCTCCGCCGGTCTCGATCGTGTCCAGGCCGTACTCGTTGCACAGCTGGTTCAACTCGGCGAGGACGTCGAGGTCGTCGATCCCGCAATTGGCGCCGAACGCCCAGTCGGACTCGTACTCGAGGCACGAGGTGTGTTCGCTCCCGTCTCGGCGGTGCCAGGTGTTGGAGCAGGCGATGATGCAGCCAGGGCTGCACGCGTGGTTGTACAGCTCCCTCCCCAGGCGCTCCTTGTTTCCGGCGAAGATCGCCTCGCCCGCGACCTTCGTCGCCCCCTCGAAGCGGCCCTCGCGGAAGTTCCGCGTCGGGAGGGCGCCGGCCTCGTTGATGATGTTGACGAGAACGGCTGTGCCGTACGTGTTCAACGCGCCCTTGGGCTTGGTGATCGCGTGCGCAGTCAGGGCCTCGGTAAGCTTCTTGCGGCCCTCGTCGAAGAGGGCGCTGTTGGAAAGCGGCACGCCGGGGGCATCGCGGTCGTCCACGACGATGAACTTGAGCCCTTTGCTACCGAGGACGGCTCCCAGGCCACCCCGCCCGGCGTAGCGGCTGGGGCGGCCGGAGAGGTCGTTGAATCCGACTCCCGCCGCGTTCATCCGCCTCTCGCCCGCGACCCCGATTCCCATAAGAGCGACGTTCGCGACGCTCCCGTAGCGCTCGTAGACGGAGGGGAAGGCGGAGTAGAGCCCCTGGCCGATCCAGGGGTCCGCACCGGCGAAGCTCGCCCCGTCCTTCGTGATCTTGAGGATCGAGAACCTTCCCTTCTCCTTCGGTTTCCCCTCCACGATGATCGCCTTGATCCCGAGGCGAGCCAGTCTCTGCCCGAAGGAGGTCCCCGCATTCGCCTCCTTGATCGTCCCGGTGAGGGGTGATTTCCCTCCGACCGAGATCCGGCCCGAGGTCGGGGCCGCGGTCCCGGTGACGATCCCCGGAGCGAGGACGACCTTGTTCGTCTCGTCCCACGGGTGAGATGTGGGCGGCACCTCCTCGCAGACGATCCTCGAGGTCAACCCGCGACCTCCCAGGTTCCGGTACTTCCTCGGGACGTCCTCGTAGACGGCCGTCCGACTAGTCATGTCGACGCGCAACACCTTCTGCATCTTGGACTCGCCCCCTTGTATGCGATCTCCTCGTGCCCTCCGCTCTTCGAGCGCTCCCGTTGTTTAGAGGTTCCCCTCCTTTTCTCGATCCACCGGATTCCTCCTTTGCACTATACAGAAGACAAGGTGGGGGTCGTCGCGAATCGGCTCCCCGTGTCGGCCGGGCGGCCTTGACAGGGAGGCCGTTCAAGAGGAGGACGGAGCCCCCCTTCGAGCCGGAGTGGCTCTTTCAGCCCGAGGGCGCGGGTTTGCCTGGAGGATTGGTTGGCTTTCTTCCCCTCCGATTGGCGGTTGACCCGGCCGCATCGCGGT
>CAYHEK010000072.1:0-7385 GCA_964355545.1 uncultured Thermotogae bacterium
AGACTACCTCGTGGAAGGAAAAGTGCCACACATTCCGTGGGGGAGGACGTTCCAGAGAGATCCGCAATCGGGTGTCAGAGCCGTCCAGGCCCTTGACCGCAGAGGCCCATTGACAGCTGCAGAGCTGGCGCGGGCATTGGGTCTGAAGGAAGGCCCCTGCGCCAATCTGCTGAGTGATCTGGTTGCATTGCAGCTCGTCGATCGTGTTGCCGGAGACCGCTACTGCATCGCCACCGTGGTCGACGGCTCGAGCTCCGCCACAATCGCTGTACATGCCAGAGGCCAGCTGGCGCGGCATGTCGTTGCCAGGGCCATAGACGCCCGCTGGGAGAGGACTGACCTCGTGTCTCCGGAACAGTGGGTGCAGTTCTTCGCGTCGGTACAGCCGCGGGCAGACGAACTGGCCCCCAAGACCGTCCACCACTACGCCGCGAACTTGCGCCGATGGCTGCTTTTCGCCGGCCTGCTAGATCGCAAGGACGCATCGCTACTAGTCCCTCAGGGCACTGGCGAGCAGATGGGAGTGATAAGCGCACGACGCGGGCATGCTGGCGTGTTTCTTGCCGGCACGTCCCCTGACCGACTCGTCGACATGTTGGATGCCCTTCGCGCTGCCCGGAGCGGAGTACCGAGAGCGGCTCTCGAGGCAAAGGGACTCCGCAACGCGGTAGCGGACGCACTCGCACTCGGGGTAATCGAGACGGGCCCGAGGAAGCCCATCGTCCTTGCCGCGGGTGCGGCGGGACTGATGCCACGAGAAGCGCTGGCGGGGGCCTTGGAGGCCAATCCCGTAGTGTCCTTCGTGCGGCAAGTCCTGGCGCTGGGGCAGGTCGATTCGCGAGTGCTCGGCGATAAGCTTGAGGGATTCCTCGGGACCACGTGGGCTGAATCGTCGAAGCGTCGGTACACCAATGGTATTCTGCGGTACGTTCGCTGGCTGGCGAAGACCCGGTCACAAGGAAGCACTTCCGGGCAGGCTCGCGGCATGAGCGAGCATGACACTGAAGATCGGTCAGGACCCAGCTCCTAGGCTGCAGGCGCCGGCAGGGCCAGATGACCCTATCTAGCCCCGGGAACCCAACACCGATTGTCGAGGTGGCGCAGCACGCGGTCTCGGGTCGTTGCCGAAATGAGGGATGCGTTCCTAGACGCGACATGTTCCTAGCGGACGAGGCTTCGGAGCACGTCCTGGACCAGCGGATCTGTCTCCTGGAGTCCGTAGCTTTGCACGAGCACAGCCGCCACGCACGTTCGGAGCTTCTCCCCTTCGAGGTTTTGCTTTGGATTGCTGATAGGAAGCCACAGGAGCTGCATGGCGAGGCTTCCCTCGCCGGCGAGGTTCGGGGCGCGGTACCCCTGCGCGCCGACGATGGTATGGGCGCCGAGGCGCTTGTAGAACTGGATTCGGCGGGCCGCCATGCTCAGATCGCGGCCGTCCTCGGCCCCTTTCTGGTCCACCTCGATCAGGACGCCGGCCACGTTGCCCTGCAGGGTGAGGGAGTCGATCAGGGCCTGGAGAAGCCGACCGCCGAATCCCCTGTCGCGGTACCGCCTCTCGACCGCGAGATACGCCAAGAGATGAACGTCCAGGCCGGACAGGGCCATGCTGACCGCAAAGCCGCGGAGGACTTGCTTCTGTCGGATCGTCAGCAGGCCGTACTTCCCAGAGACAATCTCCTCGATCAGCTCCTCGAACGGCGCTCGCTCCGTGGGCGGGAAGCTCTCGAGGTAGATAGCCTCGAATTGCTCGAGGCTTGCCGTGTTGAGAGCGCGTTCGTGCGCGACGACGACGTCCTCACCGAGTCGATTCGTCCTTCCTTGGGACAAGGCCACCTCCCCGCTCCTCGGAAGGATCCTCGAGCCGGCGGCGCGGATCAAACGTCGGGCTTCCGCGACGCGTTCCCGGCACGGGTTTCTCGTCGGAGGTCGGTGGGGTAAGCTTCCCCTCATGGCGGAGAACAAAGGGGGACGGGTTCGGATCCGGGCCCTCACGATCGACGACTACGACGCGCTCGTGCGCCTCTGGGAGGAGGGCGGGCTCCCGTACCGGCCTGACGGCCGCGACCGGCGCGAGCGGATCGCGCGCGAGATTGCGGGGCCGTGCTCGGTCTTCCTCGCGGCCGAGGAGGACGGCCGGCTCGTGGGGGCGATCCTGGGGACGCACGATGGCCGCAAGGGCTGGATCAACCGTCTGGTGGTCGCCCCGAGCCATCGACGGAAGGGCGTGGCCGTGGCGCTCGTTCGGGAGGTCGAAAGGCGCCTCGCGGAGCTCGGGATCGAGGTCATCGCCTGCTTAATCGAGGACTGGAACCGGGACTCGATGGAGTTCTTCTCGGCGATCGGCTACGTCTACGACGAGGAAGTCCTGTACTACTCCAAGCGCAGAGACGCGCGCTCGTAGATCTTTGGAAAGGGGGAAAGGCATGGTGAAGCGGAAGATCGAATGGAACAGCAAGCTCGACCTCGTGTGGGGGGCTCTCTCGAGCGGCGGAGCGCTCCTCGCCGTGCTCGACAAGAAGGGAAAGCCCAACCCGATGACGATCGGCTGGGGCGAGGTCGGCATTGTCTGGAGCCGGCCCGTGTTCACCGTGCTCGTGCGGCCGACGCGCTACACCTACGGCGGGATAAGGACAGGGGATTCCTTCACCGTGAACGTGCCGCGGCCTGGCGAGCTCGAGGAGGCCCTCGCCCTCTGCGGGTCCAAGTCGGGACGGAGTCGCGACAAAGCCAAGGCAGCTGGTCTGACCTGGAAGCCGGCGAAGAAGGTGAAGACGCCGATCATCGCCGAGTGCGCCCTCCACTATGAGTGCGAGATCCTGGCGCGGGAGGGGCTCGTCCACGGCTCGTTCCGGGACTCCGAGGTCCTGACGACGTTCTACCCCAAGGGAGATCCGCACCTGGTCGTGTTCGGCGAGATCGTCGCCTGCTACGGCGAGAAAGACCTCTAGCCTCGACGCAAGTTGACTTCTTTCGCCCGCCGTCCTTAAATGGGGCGGCGCGTGTCGTGCGACACGAAGTTGCCGTTTTCGCTTTGCTCGCTCGAGGAGGAGAAGGCTTGGCCGAGAAGCTTCCAGGTCGCTACCGGATCCGGCCGATGGCCCCAGCCGACGCCGAGGCCGTGGCGCGTCTCGCGGACCTGTTCGAGCCGGTGTCGACGACTGTCTTCCAGGGGATCGACGCGGAGGACGTCTCCTCCTGGGTGAGGGAGCGCCTCGGCCGGCCGGACTGGGCCGGTTTCGTGGCCGAGGTGGAGGAAGAGGTCGTGGGGTTCGCCTTCTGCCAGGACATGGCCGACCAGACGAGCGGCTTCGTCTTTTCCCAAGCGCGGGACACGGTCTACCTGATGTACCTCGCCGTGGACGAGGCCTTCCGCGGACAGGGGGTCGCCCGCGCCCTCATCGCCGCCTGTCAGGAGCTCACGCGCGAGTGGGGAAGGTCCGGGCTTCTCCTCGATGTTGCTGACGACAATCCCGCCCTGAAACTCTACCGGCACCTCGGCTTCGAGCGGCTAGGGGCGCAGGTCTTCTTGCGCAAGCGGATCAAACCCTGACCCGACTCCGGTGCCGTCCTCAGCGCATGGGGACGACTCCGGGGTTGGGGAGGGTGACATCGTGAGCCACCTGCAGAGAGTCCTTCCCGGGCTCGCGGTCGTCGCGCACGGCGAGAGTCACCGTGTACGTCCCCTGGAGAGGGTAGCGCACCTTGACGATCGGCTCGGTCACCGTGCGGGTCGTGTAGCCCAGGGGGAGGAACTCGACTCCCGGCTCGTCCACGTCGAAGTTCCACATGTACGCGGCGATCGCGTCCCCGTCCGGATCCGTCGAGGCCGACGCGTCGAGGATGACCACGAGGAGCTCTGCGGGGTCCTCGCTATAACTTGCGGTGAACGCCGCCTCCGGCGCGCGATTGGGAAAGAGGAAGCACCCCCCGACGGCGAGGGTCGCCGCAAGGAGCGCAAAAAGGCCGATCGACCGTCTCCTCCTCATCGAACCACCTCCTGCCGAGCTCCACCATAGCACAAGCCGCGCTTTCTGTCGAGTCGCCCGCCCTAGCTTTCCTGAGGGACAAACCGGCCCCAGCCCTCCTCCCCGCGGAACTCGCCCCGCTCGAAGGCGACGCGGCCGCGGGAGAGGGTGAGGACCGGCCGGCCGCGGAGGCGACGGCCCTCGTAGGGGTTGAAGTCGGTCCGCATGTGGAGATCTTGCGCGCGGATCGTCCACTCCTCTTCCGGGTCGACAAGGACGAGGTCGGCGTCCGACCCAATCGCGATCGTCCCCTTGCGCGGGTAGATTCCAAGTGCTTTGGCCGGTCCGGAGCTCGTGAGCTCGGCGAGGCGAACAAGATCGATCCTTCCTTTGACCAACCCCTCGCTGTAGAGGAGTGGAAGGAGGGTCTCGACACCGGGGAGGCCGTAGGGGAGGTCGAGGAACGAGCCCCTCCAGCGCTTCTCCTCGCGGGTGAACGGGCAGTGGTCGCTCGCCACGAGGTCGACCGCGCCGCACTGCACGCCCTCCCACAGGGCGTGGGAGTCGGCCGGCTCGCGGAAGGGCGGGGTCGCCGCGTAGAGGTGCCCGTCCTCCTCTCCGTACGAGCGCTCGTCGAGGAGGAGGTACTGCGGGCAGGTCTCGATGAAGACCCTTCCCCCCGAGGCGCGAGCGGTGAGGGCGGCGCGGAGGCCGAGGCCGGAGGAGACGTGGGCGATCCGGAGAGGAACCCCGGTGTGGAGGGCGAGGGTCGCGGCGCGGCCGATCGCCTCGGCCTCGCACAGGGGCGGCCGCGAGCGGGGGAGGGAGAGGATCCCGACCTCGCCCTTCTCCACGAGCTCTTTGGTCAGGGTGTTGATGATCGCGTCGTTCTCCGCGTGCACCATCGCCCGGCCTCTCAGGCGCGAGAGGGCGGCGAACGCACGGTAGAGGACCCCGTCGTCGCTCATCCTCCCTGAGCTTGAGTAGGTGAGGTAGAACTTGAACGTGCGCACGCCGAGGGTGATCGCGCCCGCGAACTCCTTCTCACCTCCAGGCCGCCAGCCGACGACCTCGCCGTGGAGGGTGTAGTCGATCGCCGACCTCGCCGCCTCCCGCAGGCGCGCCTCGACCGCAACAGGGATAGGGAGGCCGGGCGCGCCGACGGAGAAGTCGGCGATCGTCGTCACCCCCCCGCAGGCGGCAGCGATCGTCCCGGAGAGGAAGTCGTCGCTTGAGCGGCTCCCGCGCACGGGGAGCTCCATGTGCGTGTGGGCGTCGATCGCGCCTGGGAGGACGTGAAGACCGTTTGCGTCGAACTCGTGGCGGCTGGAGAGGCCTTCGCCGAGCGCCGCGATCCGCCCGTCCTCGATCCCGACGTCCGTGCGGCTCACGCCGGCTGATGTGACGACCTCCCCGCCCTTGACGACAAGGTCAAGCATGGAGGGACTCTTCGAGGAGGTGGGCGACGAGGTCGGCCGTGACCTCGCGGCGGTAGGCGGCGCTTGAGCGCACGTCGTCGATCGGGGAGACCGACTGCGCGGTGAGGGCGCGCGCTTGGGCGACGAGGTCGGGAGTGAGCCGCTTCCCGCGGACGATCTCCTCGACCTTCCGCAAGCGGAGCGGGGTCGGCGCGACTGACCCCGCGGCGAGGCGGACCTCTTCGAAAACGCCGTTCTTCGCTGCGGTCAGGGCGCCGACGGAGGCGATGGCGATGATGAGGGCCTTTCTCCGTCCAATCTTGTGGAAGGACGGAACGAGGTCGGCGCGGCTGATTGGGATTGAGACCGCGCGCACGACCTCCCCGGCGGCGAGGGCCGTTCTTCCCGGCCCGAGGAAGAAAGCCTCGGCCGGGACCCGCCGCTCCCCGGCGCGGCTCCGGAGGATGACCTCGGCGTCGAGGAGAAGGAGAGGGATCGCACTGTCCGCCGCGGGCGAGGCGTTCACCAGGTTCCCGCCGAGGGTCCCGCGGTTTCGGATCTGCACCGAGCCGAGCTTCGAAAGGACGAGCGCGAGGATGGGGAGGCGATCTCGGACAACCTCGTTTGCGAGGATCTCTGAGAAGGGGACCGCGGCGCCGATCTCGATCGCTCCGTCCTTCTCGGAGAGGCCGCGCAGCTCGGGGAGGTCGGAGACGTCGAGGAGGCGGCTCGGAAGGACGAGCCCTCCCCGCATCTTCACGAGGAGGTCCGTCCCCCCACAGAGGATCCTCGCCCCCGGCTCGTCGAGGCGGGCGAGGAGCTCCTCGACCGACGCGACCTTAGTGAACTCGGTGCTCATGGTCCTTCTCTTCCCTCTCGCGGTCTTCGGGCCGGTCGACGTCGCGCACGGCCCCCGCGTCGTCGACGGGGATGAGGACGGTCTCCTCGCGATGCGCGGCGAGGAACCGCCGCCCTCCCGCCTCCCCGGTGAGGGTAGGGAGGAGGTCCTCCACGCACGCGCGGCAAAAGTAGACCGGGAACCCCCGCTCCCCGCGGTAGGTTGGGGCGGCGATCCGCGCCCCGCGACGGCCGGCCTCAACCACGGCGCGGATCGTCTCCCGAGCGAGGAACGGCATGTCGGCGTGGAGGACGAGGAATCCCTCCGCCTCTGGAGAGAGGGAGCGGATCCCCAAGGAGAGAGAGCTCGCCATCCCCGACTCGTAGTTGGGGTTCACCACGACGCGACACCGAGAGAGGTCGACCTCTCTTCGGATCCTGTCCGCGGCGTGGCCGAGGACGACGAGGATCGCCTCGATCCCTGCCGCCCGCAGGGCGCGCACGATCCGCGCCAGGGCCGGCTCGCCGCCCGCGTCGAGGAGCGGCTTCACCCCCCCCAGGCGCTCCCCCTTCCCCGCGGCGAGGACGATCCCTTCGACCTTCACGTGGCCTCCTCCCGCATCACCTTGGCCGCTCGGCGGACCGCCTGGACGATCTTCGTGTACCCGGTGCAGCGGCAGAGGTTCCCTTCGAGCGCCGATCGGATTTCGTCGTCGGAGGGGTCGGGGTTCTCTCGCAGCAAGGCGTAGGTCGCCATGATGAACCCCGGGGTGCAGAACCCGCACTGCACCGCGCCCTCGTCGACGAACGCCTGCTGGATCGGGTGAAGCTTCTCACCTTGAGCAAGCCCCTCCACCGTCACGACCTCCTTCCCGTCGACCTGCGGGGCGAGGACGAGGCAGGAGTTGACCGCCCGTCCGTCGAGGAGGACGGTGCACGCCCCGCACTCCCCCTCCCCGCATCCCTCCTTCGTCCCGGTCAGGCCGAGCCCCTCGCGGAGGAGGTCGAGGAGGCGCGTCCCGGCGTCGGTCTCTCGCTCGACCGTTCGCCCGTTCACCACGAAGCGAACCCTCATCGCCGGGCCTCCTTGAGCACTGCCAGGCTGGGCTCGATCTCGATCGCCCTCGACCGCGCCGCGCGCTTCGCCGCTGCGACGTCCTTGAGG
>CAYHEK010000073.1:0-7358 GCA_964355545.1 uncultured Thermotogae bacterium
ATCTCCTTCTCTTGGAACGGCACGCCGGTCACGGCCCTTTGGGCGGAGGGGCGGTCCGCGCTCTACGTCACGGACGGGAAGTCGCGGGTCGATCTCGTCGGCGTGCCCAAAGAGCGCAGAGAGGGCGAGGCCACGGAGCTCATCTACGCAACGTCGGACGGCCGGACAGCAACGGTGACGATCGCCCCGGCCGAAGAAGGCGCCTGCCAGGTTCGCTTCGTGATCGAGGGAAAAGGCGAGTTCGAGAAGCTCGGCGCCGCGTTTCGGGTCGGCGCGGAGGAGGGCTTCTACGGCCTGATGGAGCGGGTCGTGCAGGGAGGCCAAGGATTCAGTTGGAAGCCGGGGATGACCGAGGGGCTCAACCTCCGCGGTCAGACGGTCGACCTCTACGTCCTCCCCACGGTCGCGGTCTACTCCCCGTTCTTCGTCTCCTCCGCGGGGTACGGGGTCTACGTCGAGAGCGACTGGCCGGGGACCTACCGCTTCGGAGTCACGGCGAATGGCAGGACGGCCCCGACCGAGGTGACCCTCGAGTACGAGGGGCCGGAGCTCGTCCTGCGCGTCATCCCCGGGCCGACGCCCCTTGAGGCCACGGAGCGCTACAGCCGGACGGTGGGGACCTCGCTCCTCCCGCCGCGCTTTGCCTTCGGCCCCTTGCGCTGGCGCGACGAGGTCTTTGACCTTGCGACCTTCTACGCCGGGACGCCCTACGACGGCCCGTACAACTCGATGGTCGTCGAGGACGTCCTGATGATGGAGGCCCTGGGGATCCCCTGTTCGATGTACGAGATCGACCGGCCGTGGGCCCTCGGCTTCTTCGGTTACGGCGACATGAAGGTCGACCCGGAGCGCCTCCCCGACTTCGACGGGATGGTCCGCTGGCTCGAGGAGAAGGGGATCCACACCCTCCTGTGGGCCGCGCCGTGGGTGGCGGATGGGATGCGTGCCGCGGCGGAAGCGAAGGGCTACACCGTGAAGAACACGATCCCCTACCTCCCCCAGGCGGCGAACGTCGACTTCACGAACCCCGACGCGGTCTCCTGGTGGCAGGACGCCCTCACCGACTTCATCGAGCGGGGGATCGCCGGGTTCAAGCTCGACCGCGGGGAGGAGAAGAACCCGGACGGCCAGCTCTTCCGCGGGAGCTACTTCGACGGGACCTCCTACCGCGAGGGGCACAACGCCTATCCACTCTGGTTCGCGAGAGGCGGATACGGCGCCTTCGCGCGCGCCGGAGAGAGCGACTCTCTGAACCTCCTCCGCGCCGGGTGGGTCGGGACGTCTCAGTACGCGATCGTGTGGGGAGGGGACACCGATCCCTCGGAGTGGGGCCTGCGCTCGGCGATCATCGCCGTAGAGCGCGCTGCTGCGATCAACTTCCCGATCTGGGGCTCCGACACGGGCGGGTACAGCAAACGCCCGCCCCGCGAGGTCTTCGGCCGCTGGCTTGGCTTCTCCGCCTTCACCCCGCTCATGGAGGTCGGGCCGACGGCGAACCTTGGCCCCTGGTCGTGGCTCCCCGATGGCTCCAAGGACGAGATCTCCGAAAGAGGCTATCCACCCAACACGGTCTACGACGCCGAGCTCCTCGCGATCTGGAACCTCTACGCGAACCTCCACAACGATCTTGCGGACTACACCTACGAGCAGGCTCGCCTCGCCCACGAGCGGGGGACGCCGATCGTCCGGCCGATGGTCTTCGCCTATCCGGACCATCCGGAGTACAGGGACCTCTTCGAGCAGTACCTCTTCGGCCCCGACCTCCTCGTCCGGCCGGTCTGGAAGACCGGGACGAAGGAGGTCACCGTGCACATCCCGGATGGAGTCTGGATCGACGCCTGGACGAGGAAGGAGATCGCGGGACCGACCGTGATCACGGCGAGCGCCCCCCTTCATGTAATCCCGATCTACGTCCGCAAGGGAAGCGCCGTTGACCTCGGCGACCTCTCCGCGCGCTGGGCGCGAGCCGTCGAGGCGACGCGGACCCCGCCCGACCTCGCCCTCCTCGCCCGATCGGTCGAGTGACGCCCGCCGCGGCTGTTGTCTCGAGGATACCTTCCCCCGTATCCTTTCGGGCGAGCCGGGGCTTCGTCCGGCGCCTCTAGGAGGGAGAACATCATGAAGAAGAGCGACATCTTACTTATTCTGTGCGGGGTTGGCCTCGGTGCGATCGGCGGCTCCGCAGCAGGGGCCGAGCTGCGCGTGGTTGAGCACGTCGACCTTGAGCGCTACCTTGGCACCTGGTACGAGATCGCGAGCATCCCGGCTCCGTTCCAGAGCTTCTGCGCCGGCGGCACGACGGCGACCTACACCCTCCTTCCCAACGGGAAGATCGAGGTCAAGAACGCGTGCTACACCGCAAGCGGTGAACAGAAGGTGGCCGTCGGCCGGGCCTGGGTCGCCGACAAGACGACGAACGCGAGGCTCAAGGTGAGCTTCGTCTCCTTCCTCGGCCTTTGGCTCTTCGCGGCCGACTACTGGGTCATCGACCTCGGTCCGAACTACGAGTACGCCGTCGTCGGACACCCGAGCCGCAAGTACGGCTGGATCCTCTCCCGCACCCCAAGCCTCTCTGAGGATGTCCTCCAGGGAATCAAGGCCCGTCTTGTGGCCCAGGGCTACGACGTCTCCCGCTTCAAAACGACGGACCAGAGCCGGTTCATCGCGGAGCCTCCCAAGACCCCCTCGAGCGGACACTCCTACACCGCCCCGTGCGACGGGACGAAGTGACCTCACGAGGCTTCCGGAGCGCGGTGGTTGGGCTCACCTGGGCGCTTCTCCTCGCCTTCGGCTTGGCCGCGACCGGCCAGGGGAGCGACCCCCCTCCGATCAACCTCTCCGGAACCTGGGCCGAGATAGAGACCTACTCAGGGTTTCTCTCCTCTCCCCTCTTTGAGAGGATCCCCGGCGTGCTGGCGGTGATCCTCCGCGTCGAGATCGTCCAGGTAGGATGCACCCTCGTCCTCACGAACCACTACTGCACGTTCCGCATCGAGAGCGGCGTCCCCATCGGCGAGATCGAGGTCCCGGCGGCCTTCCTCGCCTCCCTCCACGGGGCGGAGAGGAAGGCGACTCTGGTGGGGACGGGCGAGGGTGTCCGCTTCGTCCAGCCCTGGCACACCCAGGTGAACGGGGCCCGCCTGGCCCATCCGGAGACGGAACCCCTTCCCACACGTCCCGACGATCCGCGCGTGATCGACGAGGACGGCGACGGCCACCCCGGGGTCACCCTGCTCGCGCGCCTCCCCGGAGTGATCGAGGTGGCGCTCTACCTCGTCCTTCGCCTTCGCTACCGCCTCGCGGGGACCGTCGTCTCGCCGGATCGAATCGAGGGGCTGATCGAATGGTCGGGCGACCTCGTCCTCCTTGGGGCGAGCCTCCCTCTCCCTGGGATGAGTCGGGATGCCTATCCTGACCCCGAGCCGACCCGCAGCCGCTTCGTCCTACAGCGGATCGCCTCGACCTGCGATTGTGCGGCCGTGATGGCAAGCTGGGACGAGCTCGTCAAGGACTGAACGGAGGTCGCTGCCGACTCCCTGTGCAGGCGGCAGGTCGGGGGGGCAAGATCACCGAAGTACTTGAAAGGCTGTGCCAACCTGCTGTCACCGACTTGACTTCCTCTCCCTCGATCTTGACTTCGGCCCACGCGCGATCGAGAGGTCGAGGAGCCTCCTCGTCCAGGGGGCCTCTCCACACGAGGTTACAGGCAGGCAAAAGGAAGAGCCGTCACCTTGGGCACGAGGGGCAAGCGGACGTCGCCCGGGTGAACGATGTAGCCGGGGCCGACCCGAGCGCCGAGGTCCTCTTGCAGGCTCCGGATGCTGTCCGCCATAGCAGGCCGGGGCGTGGCGGAGAGCTTGACCTCGATCGGAATGAGGTGGCCATCCGCCTCGATCAGGATGTCCACCTCCACTCCTGCGGAGCTCCGCCAGAAGGAGAGCTGCGGGGTCTCACCCCGGTGGACGTACGCCTTGAGGACCTCCGCGAGGACGGCCGTCTCGAAGACGGCCCCTCCCATCGGCCCGGACGCCGCGTGCTCCGGGTCTCGGAGCCCGGCGAGGTAGCAGAGTGTCCCCACGTCGGTGAAGTAGACCTTCGGCGTCTTCACCAGGCGCTTCCCCACGTTGGCGTGGTACGGCCTCAGGATGACGACCTGAAAGCTCGCCTCGAGGACAGACAGCCACGCCTTCGCCGTGTTGCCCGCCACGCCCATGTCGCGCGCGAGTTCGGTCAGGTTGAGAAGTCCGCCGCTCCGCGCCGCGAGCGCCCGGACGAAGCCCTGGAAGAGCGTGAGGTCTCCGACCTGCCGGAGCGAGCGCACATCGCGCTCAAGGTAGGTCTGGACGTAGCTTGCGTGCCAGAGCGCCGCGTCCCGGCTGGGGTCCGCAACGAGTTCCGGGTAGCCGCCGCGCAGGAAGCCCGTCCAGAGGTCGAGGTACGAGGCCCCTGGGGAGACCGGGCGTTCCCCCCCTCCCTCCCAGGGGAGGGGTGCGTTCGGGCACCCCGTCACCTCGCGCTGGGAGAGGGGCAGGAGGCGGAGCATCGCAGCGCGGCCGGCGAGGGACTCGGTCACCTGCTGCATGAGGAGGAGGTTCTGTGACCCGGTGAGAAGGTACTGCCCTCGCTTCGCGCGCTGGGCGTCGACCCTCTCCTTCACGTACGGCAGGAGGGCCGGCGCATACTGCACCTCATCGAAGATGACCGGCGGAAGGTACGCCTCGAGAAACCCGCGCGGGTCGGTCGCTGCCGCGGCGCGGATGTCCGGGGGCTCGAGGGAGATGTACCGGTGGCTCTCGGCGAACAGGTGTTGGAGCAGGGTCGTCTTCCCCGACTGGCGTGGCCCGGTCAGGACGACGACCGGGAACTCGCGCGCCGCCTTCTTCAGGACTGGCTCCAACGTTCGGCCGATGTATCCCGTGGGCATGACCTACCTCCTCCGTCGCGCAATTATGCATTTTGAATGCACGATTGCAAGGTGGCGCGCAGAAACCCAGTCCCATAAGCCACCGCGAACTCATTGGTGGAGGAGCCAATCGCTTCGACCCGTCACAGACTGGGTTTGTAGACGAGGAAGCCGGCCGAGGAAATGAGCTGGACGTCCCCTGAATCCCTCAGCGTGAAAGACGCTCGAGCACGGCTGTTCGAACCCGTTCAGCCGTCGTGACCGCCTCGCGGGCTTCGGCCTCCGCCGGCTCCGCGAACGCCACGGGGTAGCGAGCCGCTGTGGCGTAGGCAGTGAGTTTCCGGCACCCGTCCTCCAGGTCCGCGAACGATGGGGCGACCTGCGCGCAGAGGGAGAGCAGTCCCACAAGGTCATGTCCTCTCGGCACGGGCTTGCCGTTGGCGACGAGGAAGGCCTTGAGCGCCTTCTCCACCGCCTGCTGGGCGTGAAAGCAGACCGTGTCCCAAGGAATCTCGGAAGACGCAAGGTTATTGCGGATGTTTAGGAGATCGTTCTCCGCCTTCCTCAGCCAGGCTCCTGGATCTCCTCTACGCGCGGTCATACAGGACCCTCCCTTCCGCTTCGACCGCCTCCAGAATCGTCCCGCCCATCTCGCGCATCCGGCGTACCTCATCCGTGGTGTAGACGAGGAGGTCCATCAACCAAGGGTGAAGGCCAAACACCTCGCGAACGGCGACGATCCGCTCGAGGGGGCTCTTCCCGAGGTCGGAGTCGAGCTCAACGAAAAGGTCGAAGTCGCTGTCGGGGAAGGCATCCCCTCGGGCGCGGCTCCCAAACAGGATGACTCTGCGCGGGTGGAACCGGTCGACGAGAATACAGGTGATCTCCTCGACGAGGGCCTGGGCCATCATCCCGTGCCTCCTACAGAGCGCCATTCCGGACCTTCCCTAAAGCGCGATGCATTGTACTCTGTTGTTGTGAGGTCTGGAAGGGGAGCTCTCGAACTTGCCCGGCGGTTGACCGGTCCGCGCGGCGAAGCTATGATCGCTTCGGAAACGGATGTCTTTTCGGATTGCGGAGAGGGCCGCGTCTGCGCAGCCGCCGCTCGGTGCGCGGCGGTTGTTCCCTTCTGGACTGGCTCCGCTCGGAGAGTGCGTCCGGCCCTCTTTCTCCCAAAGGGCACGAGGAACGATCGGATGCTCGGAGAGTTTGAGTACGCTCGCGTGGGGACGGTCGAGCGAGGGTGCGCCCTCCTCCGGGAGGCCGCGGGCAGAGCGGCCGTCCTCGCCGGCGGGACCGACCTCCTCGTCGCGATCCGGTGCGGGGTCGTCTCCCCGGACCTCCTCGTCGACTTCAAGGGCGTCCCAGAGATGAACGTCCTCTCCGTCTCGAAGGAGGGAGCCGTCATCGGCGCCTCCGTCCCGCTCAACCTCCTCGTGGAGAACCGCACGATCCGCGAGGCCTATCCGGCGCTCGCCGAGGCGGCCCTCTCCGTGGGGACCTGCCAAATCCGAAACCGGGCGACCCTCGCCGGGAACCTGTGCAACGCCTCCCCGGCGGCGGACACGGCGCCCGCCCTCCTCGTCCTCGACGCAACCCTCGCGATCGCAAGTGCGCGAGGGACGCGCGAGCTTGCGGTCGAGGAGTTCTTCCTCGATGTGAAGAAGAGCGCCCTCGCCCCCGACGAGGTCGTGACGAGGGTCGAGATTCCGCCGGTGCGGCGCGGGACCCGGACGGCCTTCCTCAAGAAGCAACGGATCCGCGGCCACGACCTCGCGATCCTGAACATGGCCGGTTCCTACGACGTAGAGAGCGGCAACCTCAAGATCGCGATCGGAAGCTGCTCGAGGACCCCGGTCCTACTGCCGAGCCTTGGGGAGCCGGTCGAGGCGACCGCGTCGGTCGACGAACTCGTCGCGCGCCTCGACGCGATCGCTCAAGAGACCGTCTCGCCGATCAGCGACCTGCGCGCCTCGGCCGACTATCGCCGCGCGATGATCCCCGTCTTCCTCCGCCGGCTCCTCGAGGCCCTCCTGCGATCGAAGGAGGGGGCTGCGACCACCCAGAAGAAAGGAGGGAAAGGATGAAGGAGGGCCCTAGCCGGACGCACGCGATCCGCCTCACCGTGAACGGACGGCCGGAGGAGGCGACGGTCCCCGCCGGGATGACCCTCCTCGAGTTCCTCCGCGAGCGGCTCTACCTCACCGGCGCGAAGGAGGGCTGCGGGGCCGGCGAGTGCGGGGCGTGCACCGTCCTTCTCGACGGTCTGCCGATCACCGCCTGCCTCGTCCTCGCGGTCGAGACAGACGGCCGCGACGTGCGGACGGTCGAGGGGGAGGCGGTGGACGGCGAGCTTTCGGTCCTCCAGCGGGCGTTCATCGAGGAAGGCGCTGTCCAGTGCGGCTTCTGCACGCCGGGGATGATCCTCTCCGCGCGGGGGCTCCTCCTGCGAAAC
>CAYHEK010000074.1:0-7148 GCA_964355545.1 uncultured Thermotogae bacterium
CTGGCTGCACCGCCCTCCCCGGCCTGATCGATGCCCAGTGTCACCTCGTCCTCCACGGGGACGGACGAGACAAGGACGATTCCCTTCGCGGCGCAGACGACGAGTGCTGCTACTTAGCGAGGTGGGCCCTGCCGTTGACGGTTCCGCGGGGGCGGCCTTGTGCCACGATACGGCACAGCGTGCGCAGTTGCATCGTATCTTTCTTCCGACTACCGCCGCCCCGGCTGGGGAACGGAGAGACACATGTGTCCAAAGAAGAAGCAGATAGTGCGTCTCCCCTCTGCCCGAGACAGACGGCGAGCGGCACGGTGTGCGCCAGGCTGCCTCAGACCACGGTGAGCTCGCGTGGGTAGGTCGTCAGGCTCTCGCAGCCCGCAGCGGTGACCACGACGTCGTCCTCGATCCGGACCCCCAGACGGCCGGAGAGGTAGATTCCGGGCTCGATTGTGAACGTCATACCCGGTCGGAGAGCCAGGCGGTTCCCAGCGACGATGTACGGGGGCTCGTGGATCTCGAGCCCGAGGCCGTGGCCGGTCCGATGGAAGAAGGCCTCGCCGTAACCTGCGTCCTCGATGACCCGTCGGGCGGCGCGGTCGACGCTCTCGGCACTGGCTCCGGGAGCGACGGCTGCCCTCGCCGCCGCATTTGCTCGAAACACAATCTCGTACAGAGATCGGAGTTCGTTCGTTGCGTGGCCCAGAGCGAACGTCCGGGTGAGGTCGGCGAGGTAGCCGCGATAGGCAGCACCGACGTCGAAGATGAGGGCGTCCCCTGCCTCGATACGGCGATCCGAGGCCGTCACATGCTGAAGGGCACCGCGGGGTCCAGAGAGGACCTGAGCCTCGAAGGCGAATTCCTCACACCCTGCCCGCAGGAGCGCGATGTAGAGCGCTGCCTCGACCTCACGCTCCGTCCGCCCGGGTTTCACTTCTCGAATCGTTGTCGCGAGCGCCGCCTCCGTGATCCGTGCCGCTTCTCTCATGGCGTCGAGCTCTCCAGCATCCTTGGTCATGCGAAGAGAGGAGAGGAGATCGCTTAGGTCCTCGGCGGCGCACCCCTCGGCCCCGCGGGCAAGGCCCTGCCACTCGAGGAGGCGCATCCCGAGCGGCTCGACGCCGATGCGGGTGCGAGCGAGGCGAAGCTCCCTCACCGCCGCGCGAAACGCCCCGGTGGGCCCGGACTCGTCCGTATACGAGTAGAAGTCCGCCGGGAACGGGATGGCGGCCGCGATTGTCCCCCTCTCGAGGGCCGGCACGACGAGCGCCGGACGCCTCGTCGCGAGGAGGAAGAGGATGATCGGCCTCTCCGTCTGGGACTTCCTGAGCCCGGTACAGTAGGTGAAGTTAGCCCCAGGAAGGAGCGCCAGGACGTCAACCCCCCGGGCACGCAGGCCTTCCGAGATCCGTTCCAGCCGCTCTGCATACCGAGTCATGCACTCTCCTTCTCCGCGCTGCGGTCCCGGTCATCCGATGCACATGAGCTCGCGCTGCGGATCGGTGAGAGTCTCGGCACCGTTCCGCGCGACGAGGACGTCCTCCTCCAGGCCGATCGGCGGGGCGCCGTCCGCCTCGGTGCGAGAGTAGATAAACAGTTCGACCGTGTGCACGTTCCGCCTTTGACCGATGACCGGCCCCAACGATCGGACCAACGCCAGTGTTAGGCCACTTGACTCGACCTTCGCTCCCTCCGCTGCGACCTCGTCCGGGGTCCTGACCCGAGACTACTGTGCGGCCGCTCGCTGTTATAGCGCCTCCGTAGTCCTCGGTGCAACGCACCATCCAAGTACCCCCCCGTCATGAAACTCTCGGCTTCGCTAAATGGCTCCAGTGACAAGAGCCAGGAGTGCCATTCGGACAGGGATCCCGTTCGCAGCCTGGCGGAAGTACGCGGCCCCGGAATCCTGATCAACCGAGGTCTCAATCTCGTTCACCCGCGGCAAGGGGTGCATCACAGTGACCCGCCCCTTCCCCTCGCGCAGGGCCTCTTGGGTGAGGATGTATGAGTCCTTGAGACGCTCGTACTCCGTCGGGTCCGCGAATCGCTCCCGCTGGATCCGGGTCATGTAGACGACGTCGGCTTCCCGGACTGCCTTGAGTAGATCGGGAGCCTCCTCGACAACCCGTCGCCCCTTGAGCGCCTCGACGATCTCCCGCGGCATGCGCAACGCGGGAGGAGAGACCAGGATCAAGCGGACGTCGAACAAGGACAGGACCTGGAAGAGGGAGTGGACCGTCCTCCCGTTCTTGAGGTCCCCCACCAAAGCCACCGTCAGCCCGTCGACCTTCCCCTTCTCCTTCTGGATCGTGTACACGTCGAGCAAGGACTGGGTTGGGTGCTGACCAGCACCGTCTCCGGCGTTGATCACCGGACGATTCGTCGACCTCGCTGCCTCGTCGGCCGCCCCGATCTCGGGGTGACGCAGGACGATGACGTCCGCGTATCCTTCGACGGTCCGGATCGTGTCGTGGAGGGACTCCCCCTTGGCCGCCGACGAGCTCTTCGGCTCTGCGACGCTCACCACCTGTCCTCCCAGCCGGAGCATCGCCGCCTCAAAGGAGAGGCGCGTGCGCGTGCTCGGCTCGAAGAAGAGCGTGCACAGGATCTTCCCACGGAGGTCGCGAAGGATCTTCCCCCTCGCGACCGCCTCCTCGTACCGGCGCGCCGTCTTCGCGATGAGAGCGATCTCCTCCCTCGAGAACTGGTCGGCGCGCAAGACATCCTTCTGTGACAGTCTTACCATCTAGACCTCCAAGTGCACGGGGGAGCCGGCGCGCCGCACAGCACGAGCCAGGCGAGCCGTGGCTTCTCTGATCTGCTCCTCACTCAACGCGCAAAACGGAAGCCGAAGGAACCGAGTGCCGTCGGCGTAGAACGCTGCTCCCGAGCTAAGAACGAGCCCTTCCTCCTCCGCCCCCGCCGCCACCCGTTCCGCGGTCGCCTCGGCCGGCAGGGTCACCGCGACGAAGAACCCCCTTCGGGGCGAGTCCACTGGCCGCCGGGAAGGGACCGCTCCAGACCCTCGAGCATCGCCGCGAGATGGGGACGGTAGAGGTCCTTGAGGCAGGCGATGTTCCCCGGGAGGCAACCCTGGCGGGTGAACTCGTACACGATCCCCTGGTTGACCATCCCGGCCGTGATGTAGGTGTCGACAGCAAGCTGGGCCCCCATCCTGACGACCTCCCGCTCGGCGATTATCCATCCCACGCGCATCCCCGGGGAGAGGAGCTTGCTGACCGACGAGAGCTGAATGACCCACCGAGGCAAGAGCTCGCGAAGGGTCGGCACGGCGTCCCCGTGGTAGCGAAGCTCCGGTACGGGGGGACGTCCTCCACCACCCAGAACCCGTGGCGCTCGGCGAGCGCGAGGACCCTCTCTCGCTTAGCCCGGCCAAGGGTGAGGCCCGTTGGGTTCTGGAAGTCCGGCACAAGGTAGACCAAGCGGGGGGCATGTCGGGTCACCAGGGCTTCGAGGGCCGAGACGTCGAGGCCGTCCTCCTCCAGCGGCACCCAGCGCACGGTGGCCCGGCGCAGCGGAAGGTCGTGATCGCTCGGCCGTAGCTTGGCCGCTCCACGAGGACGGTGTCGCCCGACGAGAGGACCACCTGGGCCAGGAGGCCCAGGACCTGAATCGATCCATTGCCGACGATCACCTCGTCCGGGGACGCTCCCGCCGCGCCTGCCAAGAGCTCGCGCAAAGGCGCGAACTCCACCGCTGGGTGGTACTGGAGGAGAGTCTTCCCATGCGCGCGCAGAGCCGCCTCTGCGCAGGAAACGATCTCGTCCGTTGGGAAGGCCCCGGCTGGGGAAAGCCCCCGCGTCAATTCGATTCGCCCTGAGTTCACCATGGCGCTCGCCTCGTTACCCCCTCCGATGGAGCTCCTCGATGGGGACTCTCCCGGCGCACGTGGCGAGGAACTCGCCTCTTCCCAGCTTGGCCTCAAGCCTTCCTTCAGCGACGAGGGGCTCGCCGCGCTGCATCGAGAACACGACGCGCCCGAGGCAAGGCCGCCCTTCGTACACGGTGTAGCTGACCTTGGAGTGCTGCGTGTCCCGAGTGATCGTGTGTCGGGCCGTGGGGTCGAAGACGACCAGATCCGCGTCGCTCCCGACGGCTAGGGTCCCCTTCCTCGGGTAGAGGCCGAAGATCCGCGCCGGGTTCTCGCACATCACCTGGACCAAGCGGGAGACCGAGAGCCAGCCGCCGTGAACCCCCCCGTCAAAGACCAGGGGCAACATCGTCTCCACCTGCGGTGTCCCGTAAGCGGCCTGGAAGAAGTCGTCCGTGCGGCGCTTCTCCTTCGCCGCGTGGTCACTTGCCACCACATCGAGGACTCCCTCCGAAAGTCCTCTCCACAGTGCACAGCGATCCGCCTCATCCCTGATGGGGGGACCTATCTTCACGAGTGGCCCTTGGCGGAAGACCTCTTCGCCGGTCAGGGTGAGATACTGCGGACAGGTTTCGGCGTAGACCCGATGACCCTTCTCGCGGGCTCGGGCGACCACCTCCACTCCAAGAGCTGCGCTCATGTGCGGGATGTACAGTGGGCAACCCGCCACCTGCGCCATGGCGATGGCGCGGTGGATCGCCTCCGCTTCGAGGATCGCCGGGCGGGTGGCGACGAAGGCCTCCGCCGGATCGCATCGCAGGGCGAGGTACTTATCCTCGAGGTAGTCGGTCGCCAGGCCGTTCTCGGCGTGCACCATCCCCATTCCGCCGGCCTGGCCGAGGAGGTCGAGCGTGCGCATCAGCTGATAGTCGTCGGTCATCCAGCCGAGCTTGGCGTAGGTCATGAACATCTTGAACGACGTGATCCCTGCCGCCACTGCCTCGGGGATCTCCTCCGCCTGCGCCTTGGGGTCGAAGAGCCCGCCGTGAAGGGCGAAGTCGAGGATCGACTCCCGCTCTCCTGTGCGGCGGAAGTCATGGATGGCCCGCACAAGGCCGGTCCCGGGCTTAGCGTACGCGTAGTGGATGACGGTCGTCACACCTCCGTACGCGGCGGTGACGGGAAGGCTCGCGAGGTCATCGGCATAGACCGGATGGGCGTGCACGTCGATGATCCCCGGCAGGACGAGCTTCCCCGACGCGTCAACGACGCGGCGGGCCTTCCCGGAGAGGTCGGGGGAGACAGCGGCGATCTTCCCGTCTGAGACCGCAATATCACCCCGCTCCACCCGCGCAGGAGTGGCCACGAGACCTCCATGGACGAGCACATCCCACACGGTCCCCCCCTTTCCCTGCCCGCGCCTAGTCTGCGGTCACTTGTGTCCCGACGCGGTCCTCAAGGGCCGCCATGGCATTGCCACCAAGCGCGACGACCACGGTCTCCTTCTCTCCCCCGCCGTCGCGCCTCGCTCCCGTCTGTCGTTTCATCCCTTCTCCTTTCCTGCTCGTCGAGGAGGCGCCGCGTAGAGACCGCGCTTGCAGTGCCGGACCCCCACGTCAACAAGGGCCTCGCAGACCTTGAACGCCACCGAGGTCGGATCGAGCACCACGACTCCAAGGTCTCGCTCGATCGCCTCCGCGTAGCCGACCATGCCGGCACAGCCGAGGACGATGACCTCCGCCCCGTCCTCCTCCACCGCCTGGCGCGCCACCTCGAGGACGCGTGCCTTTGTCCTCTTCGGATCGGCGTCCGTCTCCACGACGGAGAGGCCGAGCGCGCGGACCGAGGCGAGGGCCCCCTCGGCCTTGAACCGTCGCGCGTCCTGCTCCTTGCTGGGGATTCGCTTCGCAAGCGGCGTGAGCACACTGTACTTATGCCCGAGCATGGCCGCGACGTGGAGCGTCGTCTCCTGGATCCCAAGCACGAGGATCTCCGACTGCTCTCTAGCCGCCTCGAGCCCCGGGTCCGAGAAGCAGGCGATGAGGATCGCGTCGTAGCCCTCCTCATTCGCCGCTCTCACCCGGCGGAGGAGGAGAGGAACGGCCTCGTACGCGTCGGTCGCGGATTCGATCGCCGATGGAGCCCCCGCCATGTGCTCCACGGTAATCTCCGTCTCCTTCCGCCGGATGCGTTCGAGTTCCCGGCGGATGTGCTCGGCCATCGCCACCGAGCTGTTCGGGTTGATGACGAGGATCTTCATGACCGTCCGCCCCCCTTCATCAGGGTCACCCCCGCGCGGAAGGCCGCCTCGTTCAGCGCCCGGAACCGCTCGGGGACCCTCTCCAGGATGACTGCCTCCCAGACTGCGCTTGGGACCTCAGTCAACGTCGAGAAGGCCCCGAGCATCACCACGTTCGCCGCCTTGGCGCTCCCGGCCTTGACCGCTGCCGGCGTGGCGTCGACGAAGACCATCGAAGATGCCACTCCCTCGAGGATCCGGCGGACGTCCTCAAGAGGAGGGTAGACCCCCCCTCCATTCGTCACGCTGACGGGGGGCTGAGGTTGGGTGTTGACGAGCGCCACACCCGCCTGGCGCAGGAACTCCACTCCGCGGACCGCCTCCAAGGGCTCGAAGGCGAGGAGGACGTCCACGTCCCCCTTCCGGACCACCGGGGAGGCGACGTCCCTTCCCCACCGCACGTGGCTGAGAACGCTGCCCCCCCGGACGGAGAGTCCCAGCACGTCGGACTTCTTCACGTCGAATCCGGCCCGCAACCCGACCTCAGCGAGGATGTCGCTCGCGACGAGCGTTCCCTGTCCGCCGACCCCCGCGACGAGCACGTCGAGCTTGGTCATCGTCGGTCCTCCTTCCCTGTCGGGCCCTCGGTGACGATCGCCCCTGTCGGACAGACCTGTCGACAGTGGTCGCAACCGACGCAGAGGGTGGCGTCGATCCGCGCCTTCGGCCGGTCCGCTCGGCCTCGGGCTTCGGAGCGGACGATCGCCGGGCAGCCAAGGAGGAAGCAGGTCCCACACGCGACGCAGACCTCCTCGCGGACGTGGTAGCTCGAGGCGGGCGACCGGTTGAGCTGGGCGCAGAGCCCCTTGGTGATCAGCACGGAAGGACCGTCGTGGCTCAGGCAGTCCTCCAACCCCCTCTCGACCTCCGCGATGTCGAAGGCGTTGACGGAGACGACCTTAGTGACTCCCATCGCGCGGATGAGCGGTTCGAACTCGACCCTCGGCGCCTGGGGGGCGCGGAGGGACCATCCGGTTCCGGGATGGTCCTGGTGGCCGGTCATCGCCGTCGTCCCATTGTCCA
>CAYHEK010000075.1:0-5037 GCA_964355545.1 uncultured Thermotogae bacterium
CACGCAAAGGAAACCCTGGAGTGAAATGTTTGGGTGAAGCTACCCGTACCGGGTTCGCATTTCTGAACCAGGAATGTGCCGAGTTCATGGCGCTTCGTCGTCTCAGCAATGGCTTCCTGTTCCGACGTGTAGGCGCCAATAACCTCGCGATTCTTGATTACCAAGACCTTCCCGTTGTGCTGCTTGACGAGTTGCTCTTGGTTGTCGAGGTAGTACTGAAACTCCCGCTCAAGTGGCGAGCCCATCTTGGTTCCTCCTGCACATGCGGATTGATCTTACACTGTTGGGAGCCTCAAGACAAGGCTCTATCTTGACGCGCCCCATACGTGCCTTCAAGGGACTCCATATCATGCGTATGTTACGGGTGGCTCAGAGTGTTCTTCAGCAGCTCCTTCGGCACCTATCATAATGCATATCGATGAGCGCGTTTGACCAAGGAGAGAGAAGAGCCGTCGGGCAGGAATCAATCAGCAAGTGACGAGCTCTCGCTGCCCTAAAGGAATAACCGGGGCAGGAGTCCGCCCCTAGCGCGCCAGAAGCCTATCCACGGGGCTCGCCTTCGCATGCGCCTCCCTCAGTCCCACTCCCGCCAGGTTGACGTAGATCATCGTCGTCTTGATGTCGGAGTGGCCCAGAATACGTTGCAGACTGAAGGGGTCGCCTCCGTTCTGCACGTACAGCGTTGCGAAGGTGTGCCGCAACACATGTGGCGAAAGACGAATCCCCTCCAGTCCTGCTCTAGCTGCAGCTTTGTCCACAACGCGCTCAGCATCCCGGATGCTCATACGGTCGCCTTGTCGAGTGACAAAGAAGGCGCGATCTGATGTCGTGACCCCTCGTGCCTCCACCCACCGCCGAAGGGCGTGGAACAGAACTCTCCCGACAAACACCAGGCGGTCTTTGTTGCCCTTGCCTCTCCGGACCTGGATGAGTAGGTCCTGCAGGTTGACATCGTCAACGTCAAGCCTCACTGCCTCGCCGACTCGAAGCCCTGCGTCGAGGAACGTGGCGACCAGAGCGTAGTCACGGACGCCGTACCAGGACTTGGTCTTGCACGCTCTGAGAAGGCGCCTCGCCTGCTCTGCCGAGAGCACCGCCGGGTACTCGTTGGGCACCTTGGGGATCTCGACACCGCGCATGGGGCTAGATGGCACGAGACCTTCCCGCTCAAGGAAGTTGCAGAAGCACCGCACAGACCGCATCCGAACCCTGATCGTCTGACGCGAGAGCCCTTTATCGAGCATGTGAGCGATGTATGCCCTGAGCTGGGCCGTTTGCGGAAGGCTTTGGTCGCCCGCTGCCTGTGAGAGGAAGCCATGAAGCCCGCCGAGAGCGGAGAGATACGTCTCCAAGGTTCTGGGAGCCAATCCTTTGCTCTTGCAGTAGACGGAGAACAACTCGGCTGCTTCACGAAAAGTCAGGTCCGCCACGTCGTCGAACTCCCCCTTGCTGGGGTGCTCGACGGACTAGCGACAGAAGGTGTACGCCCGAGAGGACTCGAACCTCCGGCCTTCGCGTCCGGAGCGCGACGCTCTGATCCACTGAGCTACGGGCGCATGCTGCGGAGGGGGCGGGATTCGAACCCGCGGACGAGGTATTCCCCGTCGACGGTTTAGCAAACCGTTGTCTTGGACCGCTTGACTACCCCTCCGATCGCTCCCATTCTAACGCCGAAAGAATCTCCAAGCAACGTGAGCCGGTCGGGCGGAGGGGGCGGGATTCGAACCCGCGGAACCTTTCGGCTCGCCGGTTTTCAAGACCGGTGGTTTCGTCCGCTCACCCACCCCTCCGATCCGCCTCATTATAAGCCGCACCGCGGGCGGGGAGGCCGCGCTCGATCGTCCCTCCGCCGAGGAGCCGGTCCCCGTCGTACAGGGCGACGGTCTGCCCCGGGGTCACCGCCCGCTGTGGCGAGACGAACTCGAGCGAGAACCGATCCGCAGGCAGGGGGGTGAAGGTCGCCGGGAAGGCGGGGGAGCGGTAGCGGAGCTTCGCCTCGACCCTCGCCCCTTGCGATGGCGGCTCTCCGGAGAGGAAGCTCGCTTCAACCGCAAGGAGGCCACAGGAGTAGAGGTCCTCCTCCGCGCCAACGACCACGGCATTCTCCTTCCAGTCAAGCGCGACCACGTACAGGGGGCGATCGGCCGCGACCTTGATTCCCCGGCGCTGTCCGATCGTGTAGCGCGGGAGCCCCTCGTGCTTCCCCAGGACGCGGCCCTCCCGGTCGAGGATCGGGCCGGGGACGAAGTCCTCGGGGCGAAAGAGGAAGTCGACCCCTCCTTCGAGGGCGAAGCAGAGGTCCTGGCTCTCGGGGAGCGAGGCGGCGGAGAGGCCGTGGTTGCGAGCGACGGCGAAGACCTCGGCCTTGGTCATCCCACCCACGGGGAAGACGAGGTTCTCGAGGTCCTCCTCGGCCAGGCCGTAGAGGAAGTAGGTCTGGTCCTTTTGCGGGTCCCTCCCCCTATGAAGGTGGAGGCGCCCTCCTCGATCGGGGAGGATCCGCGCGTGGTGGCCGGTCGCGACCCGGTCGAACCTCTCTTCTTTCGCGTAGCGGAGGGCGAGGCCGAAGCGGACGTAGCGGTTGCAGCGGCCGCAGGGGTTCGGGGTCTCCCCGCGGCGGTAACGATCGGCGAAGTCGCGCAGGACGAGGTCGTAGAATTCAGTGCTTGCGTCGATCGTCCGATGCGGGATCCCGAGTTCCTCCGCGGCGAGGGTCGCGCTATCGAGGGAGCAGCACTTCGTCTTTCCCGCGTAGTCGGGCGCGCCGGGGAAGGACCAAAACCAGAAGGTGATCCCCTCGACCGCGTGGCCCTCTTCCACGAGAAGCAGGGCAGCGACGGTGCTGTCGACCCCGCCGCTCATGCAGACAAGGACCCGCTCAGCCACCCTCGCCGCACGTCGGGACAACACACAGGAACTCGAACGGCTCGGACCCCGCATTGAGGAACTGGTGCTCGTCCATCGCCGGGATGTGGGCGAAGTCCCCGGCGCTCACCGCGACGCTCCCCGTCTGCGACTTGATCTTCCCTTTCCCCGAAAGGACGAAGATCTCGTGCTCCCAGGGGTGAGTGTGATAGGCGCTCAACCCGCCTTCGCCCAGCATGAACAGGCGCATGGCGAAGTTCCTTGCCCCCTGGTCGGACCCGATCAGGGCGCGCTTCGTCGCGTGGAAGATCGACTCCCCGTCGTCGAGGTCGAGCGGCTCCACCTTGCGGCTCCTCCCGGTCGTGATCATGGCTCCTCCTTTTTCTACAGGGAACAGAGAACGAGTGGAACGAACACCTCCTCGGCTGTCAACCCGCCGTGCATCCCGCGCAGCATCGCCGCGTCCTTGTATGAGTGGTGGAGCCCGGCCCGTCCGGTCGACACAAGGACGAGGTCCCCCACCCGGTCGGCGACCGCGGGGTGCACCTTCCCGCGGCCGAAGAGGCCTCCCTCTAAGGCGGCGAGCGAATCCAGGCACAGGAAGTCCCCGGCGAGGCGCCGCGCGACCGCCTCGGCGACCGCCTCCTTCCTCCCCTGACGCACGAAGAGGTAGGAGGCGCGCGGCTCCCCCACGGGGGGAAGGAGGAGGTCGCGGCCAAGCTCAGGCAGGTCGACGACCGAGCGGTAGTCCGACTTCTCCATCGGCACGAAGCCGTGGTCGGACGAGACAATCATGACGCTCCCTTCGACCTTCCCTTCCAACTCGCGCCCGAGGGCCGAGTCGACCGCGCGCAACTCGGCCGTGAACTCCTCCGTCCACGGCCCGTGGACGTGGGCGATCGCGTCCGTCTCCGCCCAGTACAGACTCGCGAAGACCTTCCCACGCGCTCGTTGGACGATGCGGCGGGCCTCCACGAGCATGTCGGAGAGGTTCGTCACCGAATGGAGCTTGTCTGACCGACTGTAGAGAAGGTTCGAGAGACCGCTCCCTGCAATCTGGCGCGCGAGGAGGGTGTGCGTCTCGACGCCCAACCGCCTCAGCCGCTCGGCGAGGAAGGGGCCGGTGAGGAAGGTCTCAGGGTCGATCCCGGCGCCGACCGCGGAATCACCCTTGGGGTTCCCCAGGACCGAAAGACGAATCATGTTCGTGATCGCCGAGGTCTCCCGGAGGTAGAGCCGGTAGCCAACCATCCCGTGCTCCTGCGGGGTGAGGCCTGTCGTGTAGGTCGTGAGGGCGGCGACGGTCGTCGAGGGGAAGACCGAGGTGACGGGGAGGAAGGCGCCCCGCTCGATCAGCCGGCGAAGGAAGAGGTCGGGAAAGCGCTCCAAAAGCTCGACGAGGTGATGAAACCCCAGGCCGTCGATCACGAGGAGGATGACCTTCTCCACCGGAGGAGTGACGACGCGGCCGACCGCCTCGGCGAGCGGCCCCCCGCGCCCCTCTCCAAAGAGGAACGCGATGAGGTCGGGGATCGCGCAGATCGAGTAGCCGACATAGTCGGGGACGACCGCCCCCTCCGTGGAAAGGCCGGGGAGGGCGAGGGAGCGCACCCGCGCCTCGATCCTCTCTGCTTCTGTCACGTTGGGTATTATAGGGGCTTCGCCGTCTTCGCGAGAAACCCGCCTCCCCGACGGTCGCTTCCGCGACGAGTCGCTCTAGCCTTCACTCTCCGTCCGCGCGATCGAAAGGCCCTGGCCGCGCAGGCCGTCGAGGAAGCGATCCGCGGGGACACACAGCTCTTGCGGGATGGCGCCGCGCGCCGTGATCTCGCCCGTTGCGAGGAGGAGGGCGACCTCGGCGATGGGGAAGCCGGTCGTGCGCATCATGGCGGAGAGGCCGGTCGCCGAGTCGTGGCGGTCGATCATCTCGTAGCGGACCTCGACCTTTCTCCCCTCTTTCTCCCCGCTTGCGGTGACGCGCAGGAGGACGAGATCCGGCTCTCCGAACGAGAGACGCTCGGCGAGGAGAGAGACCGCGAGCTCCCGCGGCACGACCTTCGTCCCGTCGATCGTCCGCGGCTCAAGGTCGAAGAAGCCGAGGTCGGCCATCGCCTTCACCTTCTCCAGGTGCCCCCGGTAGCGGATCGTCTTGTAGTCGAGGTTCCTCACCCG
>CAYHEK010000075.1:5137-7000 GCA_964355545.1 uncultured Thermotogae bacterium
ACGATCCGATTGTTTCCCCCAAGGTCGCAGAAGTGCACGCCCGCCTCCACCGCCGCCTCGGCGAGGGAGAGGTTGAAGAAGTAGGGGACGGCGCTGATCGCGACCGCGTGGCCCTCCATCGCCCGGCAGACGAGTCGCCTCGCGCTCACGTCGAGCCTCTGGGGAACGACCCGCCGGTCCGAGAGCCACTCCGCGATCCCCTCGGCGCGAGAGCGCTCGCGATCCGCGACGACGATCTCCTCGATCGCATCCCGCCGGGCGAGGCTGTAGGCGATCGCCCGTGCCATCATCCCCGCTCCGAGAAGCAGGACCTTCACCCCGAAGACCTCCCTTGATTCAAAGCCCCCGTCGCGTGCCGAGGCCTTTTCCGAGGATTCTACCCGCGCGCCCGCCCGTCCGCAGGGACGGCGTGGACAAAGGGAGAGCCGATCCGCTACCCTCGAGGGCGAAGCGAGAGAAGGGGAGCCGCATGGTCCAGCCAGTCGAGCGGAGGATCGGAGGGACGAGGCTCGTGCTCCGCCTCGGGGACATCACCGAAGAGAAGACGGACGCGATCGTGAACGCCGCAAACCCCTCCCTTGCCGGCGGGGGCGGGGTGGACGGGACAATCCATCGCGCCGGCGGGCCGACGATCCTCGCCGAGTGCCAAGCCTATGTCCACGAGCGCGGGCCGCTCCCCCCAGGGAGGGCGATGTGGACCCGCGGGGGAAACCTCCCCGCGCGCACCGTCATCCACACGGTCGGCCCGATCTATCGCAACGATCGCAGCTCCGCTCCCGTCCTGGCGAGCGCCTACACCGAGTCCTTAAGGCTCGCCGAGGAGCTCAATCTCAAGAGCGTCTCCTTCCCGTCCATCAGCACGGGCGCCTATGGCTACCCCATGGAGAAGGCGGCGCGGGTGGCCCTCGCAACAATCCTCGAGCACCTGAAGGCCGGATCGAGCCTCTCCCTGGTCCAGGTCGTCTGTTTCAGCGAGGAGACTTTCGCCGCCTACCGCGCCGCCCTCGAGGGGATGATCCCCGCGGGATGAGCACGAAGGCGTGGGACTGGAGTCGCGTCACCGGAGAGGAGCGCTCGTGGTGGGAGATCCCGGCCGGGGCCGTCGTCGAGTTCGCGTGGCGTCTCGCGCGAGAAGGGAAACGGACGGTCTACGACCTCGGCTGCGGCCTCGGCCGGCACCTCGTCCTCCTCGCCGAGATGGGGTTCGACGTCCGGGGGTGCGACCTCTCAGCGGAGGCGGTCGCCGAGGCAGAGCGAAGGTTAGAAGAGCGTGGGCTCCGCGGCCGCGTGCGGGTCGGGAATATGATCAAGATCGAGGAGCCGGATCAGGCCTTCGACGCCGTCCTTGCCTACAACGTGATCTACCACGCCCTGCCGGCGGAGATGGAAGTGGCAATCCGCGAGGTCCATCGGATCCTCCGGCCGGACGGCCTCTTCCTCTCTACCTTTCAAGCGAAGACCGCTCCCTCCTTCCGTCGCGGCAGGAGGGTCGCCCCCGCAACGATCGTCAAAGAGGAAGGCGCGGAGGAGGGGATCCCTCACACCTACCTCGACCGCGACGGGGGCCTCCGCGTCCTCTCTCGCTTGAAGATCGAGGAGTTCCTCTACGTTGAGCACGAGTGGGGTGGGCTCACCCACAAGGGCTGCCACTACCTCGCGCTCGCCCGACGGAGAGGCTAACGCGCGGCAGTTGCGCCGCGCGGCCGGTTCGGGGAGAATCAGCCGGTCGAGCGACCGATCGACTTGGGCGCACACCGTTCGACCGGCGTGAAAGAGAGAGGCCAGGGAGAGAGGGCCGGTCGAGCCGCCTTATGAACCGATGACAGCCAATCCGGAGGACACCCTAAGCCGTATCCGCGAGGC
>CAYHEK010000076.1:0-6986 GCA_964355545.1 uncultured Thermotogae bacterium
GTCCACCTCACGAGCCTTGGGTGCGCGAAGAACCTTGTGGACGCGGAGCGCCTCCTCGGCCGCCTCGCCGCGGCGGGCGCGGTGGTTGGCGCCGCGCCGGAAGAGGCGGACGTGATCATCGTGAACACCTGCGGCTTCATCCGGCCGGCGAAGGAGGAGTCGCTTGCGACGATCCTCGACTACGCCCGTCTCAAGGAGGAGGGCTCCTGTCGGAAGCTCCTCGTGATGGGGTGCCTCGCCGAGCGCTACTCAAAGGAGCTCCGCGAAGGGCTCCCCGAGGCGGACGGTGTCTTCGGCCTCGACCAAGACGAGGCGATCGTGCGAGCCTGCGGCCTGAATCCGAGACGTGGACGGGACGCCGATCGGCTCGTCGTGACCCCCCGTCACACGGCCTACCTTCAGATCGCGGATGGCTGCGACAACCGCTGCGCCTACTGCGCGATCCCGACGATCCGCGGCCCGTTCCGCAGTCGGCCGGCGGAGGAGGTCCTCGCCGAGGCCGAGCGCCTCGTCGCAAACGGCGCGCGCGAGCTCGTCCTGATCGGCCAGGACACGACCCTCTACGGGACGGATCTCCCGAAGCCGGTCGCGATCCACGAGCTCCTGGCGCGCCTCGCGGAGATCCGCGACCTCCGCTGGATTCGGCTTCTGTACACGCACCCGGCGCACTTCGAGCCCGAGCTCGTCGAGGCGTACGCCTCGCTTCCCAAGCTCTGCCCCTACGTCGACCTCCCCTTGCAGCACCTAAACGATGAGATCCTCCGGCGGATGGGGCGCCGCGTGACGCAGGCACACTGCCTCGGCCTGATCGAGCGGCTGCGGGCGGCCGTGCCGGGGGTCGCGATCCGCACGACCTTCCTCGTCGGGTTCCCCGGCGAGACGCGAGACCAGTTTAACGAACTCCTTCGTTTGGTCGAGGAGATCCGCTTCGACCACCTCGGCGCGTTCGCCTACTCGCGCGAGGAGGGGACTCGCGCGGCACGGATGCGCGCTCAGGTCTCCGAGCGCGCGAAGTCCCGCCGCCTGCGGGACCTGATGCTCGCCCAGCAGGGGATCGCCTTCGCCAAGAACCGGGCGATGAAGGGAGAGGCGATCGAGGTCGTGATCGACGCGCCCGCATCGAAGAAGGGGGTTTTCATCGCCCGCTCTCGTACCCAGGCGCCGGACGTGGACAGCGTCACCTACGTGCGGGGAAGAAACCTTCGCCCGGGGGACTTCCTCGAGGTCAAAATCACGGGCTCGCGCGGCTACGACCTCCTCGGCCGGCCGCTTGAGCGGTGAGAGGGCCTACTCCGCGCCCGGCTCGGGGACGACCTCGCGGCTTTGAAAGCGCGGGACGACCGTTGCTGGGATGGGTACGGCGACGCGGTCCCCTGCGGCGAGCGCGGAGGAGGCCTTCCCCGTCTCGGCCTTTCCGTGCGGCGGGTTGAGGAGGGTGATCGGGGTCCCGACGGCGATCCCCCGTCTCTCGAGGAGGGCCATCCCGACCTGCGTCTCTCCCAGGCTCACGGAGCTTGTGACCCGGCCGAGGAAGGAGCCGCTGCGGTCGATCGCCGCCGCGCCGGCACGGATCGGCCGCGCGCCGGCCTCCTCGACGCGGAAGCGCACGACCTCGCGCGTCTGGCCGGTGTAAGCCCTCACGCAGGCGCGCCTTCCGACGAAGAACGCCTTGTGCAGTTTAACGTACGGGCCGAACCCGGCCTCGAACGGGTTCACCCCGTGCGGGCCGGCGAGCTCGTGCCCGTAGAGGGGGAGGCCGGCCTCGGTGCGCGTCGAATCGCGGGCGGCGAGCCCGCAGGGGAGGAGGCCGAGCGGCCTCCCCTCCTTGAGGAGGCTCTGCCAGAGCCACTGGGCGTCCTCTCCGCGCACGTAGATCTCGTAGCCTTTCTCCTCGCCGGTGTATCCGGTGCGGGCGACGATGAAAGGGTGACCCTTCGCTTCCACCTCGCAGAACTCGGTTCGCTTGAGCGCAGAGACGGCGATCCTCTCGCGCTTCCCGAGGATCCGGCCAAGGATCTTCGGGCTCTGGGGTCCTTGGAGGGCGACGTCCATCCGCCCCTCCTCCTCCTTCAGGTCACGCAGGACGACCCGCGACGCAGGCCGGTGGATAGGGATCTCGCGGTCGATCAGGAACCGCCCCTCGTTCACCCCGGTGAGCCACTCCCAGTCCTTCTCCGCGTTCGCCGCGTTCACGACGAGGAGGTAGCGGTCCTTCGCGCGGCGGTAGACGAAGAAGTCGTCGATCGCGTTTCCATCTGGGTCGAGGAGGTAGGTGTACTGCGACTGGCCGTCCTCGAGCCAGGCGGCGTAGTTTGCGGAGACGACATCGAGGAACGCGGTCGCGCCCTCGCCCGAGACCTCGAAGACCCCCATGTGGCCGAGGTCGAAGAGACCGGCCCTCTCCCGCACGGCGCGGTGCTCCTCGAGGGCCGACGTGTACCAGACCGGCATCTCCCAGCCGGCGAAGGGGACGAGCTTCGCCCCGAGGGCCCTGTGCTCCTCGTAGAGGGGCGTCCGCCGCAGGGCCCCCTCTTTTTCTTTAAAGGAGAAGGAGGTCCGCGTCGGGTCGGACTGCCCAAGATCGAGGCGGCCCTGGCCGACGAAGTAGGGCTTCCACGGGGCAAAGAGGGCAGGCTCCTTCTCGTAGATCGCGCGGATGTCCTGGGCGCTTCTCGCCCTCGGAAGTTCGAGCTTGAGCCACTCACGGCCGAGGGCCGAAAGGGCGGAGGGAGGGGCCTCCTCGACCACGGCCGGGCCCTGCACCTTGCGGAAGAGGTCCTCGCGGTCGAAGAGGACGTAGCCATCGGCGAGGCCGGCGAGCCACGCCTTGACCGCCTCTCCTTGCTCCCGGGGGACGAGGACGAGGGCCTCTTCCTCCCCGGTCCGGCCGACGATCGCCTCGGAGAGGAGCCTCCCCTCCCCGTCGAAGAGGAGGGTCCGCCGCTCTTCTCCGACCTTGAGGGAGGAAAGGTCGGAGGTCGCGGCCTCCTCGAGGAGGGAGATCGTCCGCCCGCCGCGGACGCGGAGGATGTGCCACGGTCCCCCCGCGGGCTCGCGCCTCGGCGTCGCCGCGACCTCAGGGTCGACGCGGGCAAGGAGGTCGCAGACCTCGCCCTTCGCCTCCTCGAGAATAGCGAGCGGAATCTTCCCGCGCGAGAGCTCGCCGGTCAGGCCGGGGTAGGAGAAGGGCCGGATCGCGCGGAGGACCTTGGCCATGATCTTGGCGAGAAGGACCATCTCCTCCTTCCCCATCCCGCGCTGCGTGGCCCACGGCGTCCCGATGCGGATCCCGTGGGCATCAGCGGCGCTGTGGTCTTTGGGGATCGTGTTCTTGTTCGCGACGATCCCCACGAGGTCGAGGACCCGCGCGGCGACCTCGCCCATCATCACAAAGCCCGTGTCGCCTCCCAGGCTGCGCAGGTCGAGGACAAGGAGGTGGGTGTCCGTCCCGCCGTAGGCGAGGGGGATCCCTTCCTTCGCTAGACTCTCGGCGAGATGGGCGGCGTTCTCCACGATCCGCTTTTGCAGATCGCGGAATTCTTTGGTGTGCGCGAGCTTGAGGGCGGCCGCGATCGCGGCGAACTTGTTCACGTGAGGGCCTCCCTGCTCGCCGGGGAAGACGGCGCTATCGATCGCGGAGGCGACCGCAGGATCGGTGGAGAGAAGGACCGCCCCGCGCGGGCCGCACAGGGTCTTGTGCGTCGTGAACATGACGACGTCGGCGATCCCGATCGGATTGGGATAGACGCCGGCGATCACCATCCCCGCCGTGTGGGCGATGTCGGCGAGGAAGATCGCCCCGACTTCGTCCGCGATCTCGCGGTAGGCCTTCCAGTCCGGCCGCCACGGGTAGGAGGTGAACCCGCCGATGATCATCCGCGGCCGGTGCTCCCTCGCGAGAGCGAGCATCCGGTCATAATCGAGCTTTCCCGTCTTTGGGTCGACGGCGTAGGAGACGATCCTGTAGCGCTTTCCCGTGACGTTGAACTCCGAGCCGTGTGTGAGGTGCCCCCCTTCGGTGAGGGCCATCCCCATCACCGTCTCGCCCGGCCGGACGAACGACTCGTACACGGCGAGGTTCGCCGCGGCGCCGGAGAGGGCCTGCACGTTTGCGTAGATCTGCTCCGCTGGGTACTGGGGCGTGGCGAAGCACTCCGCGGCGCGGCGGCAGGCGAGCGACTCGATGAGGTCGGCAAACTCCGTCCCCTTGTAGAAGCGGCGGTCGGCGTAGCGGCGGTGGAAGGCGAGCTGAAGGTCGAGGTCAGCGAGCTCCTCTTGCGTGAGGCGCGTCATCGCCAGGCGCGGGTACCCTTCGGCGTAGAGGCTCGTGAAGACGGAGCCGAGGGCCTCGCGCACGGCCGGCGGGGTCAGGCTTTCTGAAGGGATGAGGATGATCTTCTCGCGCTGGCGGCGCTCCTCCGCTGCGATGAGGTCCGCCGTCTGGGGGTCGACTCGAGAGAGGTCGGAGGGGCGGAGTGCGTCGGTCATGGTCGCTCCTTTGTCCACTCGATCGGATTCGGGTGAAGTCTAAGCGGGAGGTCTTTCCCTTTCCAGCAGGCCTCGGCGAGGAGGTAGAGGCCGCCGCTCACGAGGGAATGGCCCCCCAGGAGGATTGGGATTGGGGCGGCGATCGCCGCGGCCGTGAACTCCTTCCATAAGGGATCTTTCACGAGGTCGGGGCGGAAGAGGTCGCACGCGAAGCGGTCGGAGGGGGGAGGGAGTTCTCCGGCGCGCGCGAGGAGGGGGCGCGTGTCGAGGATCGCGCCGTCGGCAACGCGTCCGAGCTCGCGGAGGAAGGAGGCGGGGCCCATCTCGTAGAGAACTCGCGCGAGGAAGGTTCCGGATCGATCGGGGTAGGCGCGCAGGCCGCGCCCCTCGACGAGGCCGCTCGTCCGGCAGGCGACTTCGCGCTCGAAGTGGGCCCACGTCGCGGGGTTCACCCTCCCCACGAGGTAGAGGCGGGCGCTCCGGTCGGCGAGACGCTCAAGGAGGGGTTCTACGGCGGGGTGGACGAGGGGGTTCCGCTCGAGGAAGGCGCGCAGCTCCTCCCCGCCGCGGCCGGCCGCCGCGAGGAGGAAGAGGTCGGTTGGGGTGTCGATGTCGAACTGGCTTCCTGCATCGCGCGGGAGGCCGAAGCAGGGGAAACCTCCCTCGGCGAGGGAGAACCCAAGGGGATTGTCGATCGGAGGGAGTTCCGCGTTCAGGAGATCCCTCGCGCCGGCGACGGCGGCGAAGTCGCAGGAGTAGAAGTTGTTGAACAGGGCTCCGCGTCTTTTCTCGCGGGCGAAGACGACGAGGTCGCGCACGTTCGACTCGCTGAGGAGGGTTCCGCTTCCGCTCCCGAAGTAGAGGAGGCCGTCCGTCTCCTCCGCGGCGACGACCCTCTTCAGCTCTTCGCCGAAGTGAAAGGGCTCCTCGCTTCGCTGCGCAAGGACGTGGAGCGGCTCAAGGCTCGCGGCGAACTCCTCGTCGGGCGAGACGAGGACGATCCTCTCCACCCCCGCGCGAGCGAGGTTTTGGACAAGATCCCGTGCGGAGGCCTCCCGCCCTTCTTCCACGAGGCGCTCTCCGGGACTCCTTCCAAGAGGGGCGTGAAAGATCGCGGCCGCGACCGATCTCATGACCTTCCCTTTCCCTTCCCGCTAGATGGAGATCGAGGAGCCGCTTCAGGCGAGAGAGTGTTGTACAGAAGAGGATGGAGTCTTCCGGTCATCGTCCTGCGGCCTGACGCGCCTCCGAGAAGGCACGCATCGTTGGGAGGGAGAGCGAGCGGGGAGGCTACTTCTCGCCGATGTAGGGCAGGAGGGCCAGCTTGCGCGCGCGGTCGATCTCCTGCGCGAGCTTTCGCTGGTGCTTTGCGCACAGGCGCGTGGCCCTCTTGGGGAGGATCTTCCCCAAGCGATTCATGTACTGCTTGAGCTCTTCCGGCTTCTTGTAGTCTAGCTCGATGGTCCGCTCGCAGACCCGACAGACGCGTCTTCGTTTGTAGAACATGACCTAGAAAGGAACCTCCTCCTCGTCTTTTGCATCCTTGCTTTGGGGCTCCTCCGATGGCGGCGGGATCGTCCCCGGCTCGCTCGCCGCGCGCGGTCCGCCGCCAAGGAACTGAACGTTCTGTGCGACGACCTCGACCACTTGTTTTTTTTCGCCTTCTTGGTTCTCGAAGCTATCGATCCGCAGGCGCCCCTCCACCGCCACCGAGCGCCCCTTGGTGAGGTAGTTCGCGCAGTTCTCCGCCTGCGTCCCCCACACGACGATGGGGACAAACGTGACCTCTTCCTGCATCTGGCCCGAGGAATCCTTGTACTGACGGTTGATGGCAATGGCAAAGCGCGTCCGTGCCGTCCCGCTTGGGGTGTACTTCAACTCTGGATCTCGCGTTAGGTTCCCGATCAGGACCACCTTGTTCAGGCTCGCCGCCATCAACCACCCCTCACTCGGAGCGAGCGACGACCTGGAAGCGGAGGATCTCTTCGTCGATGTTCAGGCGGTCCTTGAGGAGCTCCACAGACTGCGGCGGGAGGCGAAACGTAGTCAGGCCGTAATGCCCTTCCGAGTAGTGTCGAATCTCGTAAGCAAGCGTTCTCTTTCCCCAGTTGCTTGTCTCGCTGATCTCTCCGCCGTTCTCGGTGATGAGGCCATGAATCCTCGTGACCTTCCCTGCCCGCTCCTCCTCGGACAGGTCTGGCCTGACAACGTACACGATCTCGTACTCTTTCACACTCTCATCCCTCGCTCTCAATATCGGGCCGGGCGTAACTTTACCCCGGGCCCTTTTGGAAGTCAAATTGCAGGAAACTAGGTTCTGGTAAGGAACGCCGCGGGTGTGACGGGCGGAGATTCGGGGAGCGGTAACGCGGGAATGCCCTTCTTCTCTTGACGAGAAAGTCCTTGGCCACTATAATGGGGCAAATCGTCTAGAACAGAGGGGGTGACAGGGTGAATAAAGCGGAGTTCGTGGACAAGTTGGCGGCAAAGACGGGATT
>CAYHEK010000077.1:0-6915 GCA_964355545.1 uncultured Thermotogae bacterium
GTGATGTGGTGCTCGAAGCGGACGACGTCCTCGAGGCCGAGGGCCGCGCGGATCCGCGCCGCCTCCTCGAGCGTCTTATTGTTCACGGAGTTTGACCAGTTGAAGCCGATGAGGGAGGTCGTCCCGTCCGGCCGCGCGAAGAGCCGCGCCCCGAGCAGGGTCCACAGGGCGGCGTAGGGGTTGTCGTTCCCCATGAAGACCGAGATCTTGAACTCGATGTCCACCCCGAGCTTGTAGAGGAGGTAGCCGAGGAGGACGGTCCCCGGGTTGATGTTCAGGACCTGGCGAATCCCGTAGGTCGTGTAGTAGTGGAGGAACTCCTCGAGCCACTCGAGGGCGTGGTCGTTTGGCTCTCCGATCCCGCCGAAGTAGCCGGTGATCGTCGCGGGACCTCCGAGGTGAACGTTCGAGCCGTCCGTCCCGCGCGTGTCGAGGGTCTCCACATAGCTTGCGCCGACGATCTGCATCGCGGCGGCGACGGCGAGGGTGTCCCCCTGGTCCTCCGCCTGCTCCTTCATGTTCCGCACGCGGATGTAGCGACCGGGCATCACCTCGCCCCGCTCGATCGCCTGGCGCGCCTCGGCGATGAGCCAGGGGAAGAACTGGAGGGCGCTGATCTCAAGCGTGACGGCCCACTCCTCCTTGAAGTGCATCGAGTTGGCCTTCTTCCCGACGACCCTCTTCCGGAAGTCGGCGACCGAGACGAAGGCGCCGCGGTCCCGCTCGCGAGTGAGCCACTCGAGGTCCACAAGGTAAGGGGAACGGGTCTCCTCGAGGCGGCGGAGGAGGTTCGGAAGCGCGCGCGCCTCCTTTGCCTTGCGGTTTATCTCCTCCGGGCCGCCGCAGCGGGCGACGAGCTCGAGGAGCCGGTTCACAACCTCGTTCGTTGGGTCGAGGAAGAAGTCGTTCAGCTCATCGAGTCGCTCGGCTGGGATCCTCAGGCGATCGCGCAGGTCGGTCATCGGGAGGCCTCCTTCTTGGGGCGGGCCTCTTGGCCCGCATCGTAGTCGGCGATGAACGCTCGGAACCTCTCGTCCTCGCCCTTCACCATGTGGTAGCAGTGCTCGTCGGTCGGGAAGGCCCCCGCCTTCACGTCCTTGACGTAGTCCTTCATCGCGGTCGTGATCACCTCGGCGACGTTTGCGTAGCGCTTCACGAACTTCGGCGTGAAGGCCTGGAACTGGCCGACGAGGTCCGAGACGATGAGGAGCTGGCCGTCGCAGAATGGACCGGCGCCGATGGAGAGGACGGGGATCCTAAGCTTCTTTGTGATGAAGCCGGCAACCTCCGGCGGGACGGCCTCGAGGAGGAGGAGGTGCGCCCCGGCCGCCTCGATCGCCAGGGCGTCCTCGACGAGGAGGCGGGCCGACTCGAGGGTGCGGCCCTGCGCCTTGTGCCCGCCGAGCTGGCCCGAGCTCTGGGGGGTGAGGCCGATGTGGCCGCAGACGACGACCCCGGCGTCGAGGATCGCGCGGATGCGCGAGATGACGCGCTTCCCCCCCTCAAGCTTCACGGCGTCCGCACCCGCCTCCTTGAGGAAACGCCCGGCGTTCCAGACGGCGTCTTCGTCACAACGTTGGTAGCTCATGAACGGCATGTCGCCGACGACGAAGGTGTTCGGGGCGCCGCGGCGGACCGCTTCGCAGTGGACGATCGCCTGCGCCATCGTCACCGGGACCGTCGACTCGTAGCCGTAGACGCACATGCCCAGGGAATCCCCGACGAGGATCATGTCGAGCCCGGCCGCCTCGGCGAACTGGGCGGTGGGGAAGTCGTAGGAGGTGAGCCAGGCGATCCTCTCTCTCCGCTCCTTCATCCCCTGGAGGTCGACGATCGAGAGCTTCTTTGGCTTCTCCATCTGGATCGCTCCTTTAAGGCAACTGGGATCTTCTGTGGGAAGGGATTCTACGAGGCCTTGGTCATCCTCACAACGGGACCCCCAGTTCCCGCAGGAGGAGGTAGAGGCGCGTAAGGGGGAGGCCCATCACGTTCCAGAAGTCGCCAAAGATCCCCTCGACGAGCAGGGCACCCTTCCCCTGGATCGCGTACGCGCCCGCCTTGTCGTGGTACTCTCCTGTATCGAGGTAGGCCTCGATCTCCGCCGGATCGAGCCGGCGGAAGCAAACGGCGGTCCGCTCGCAGGCCTCGAGCTCTCTCTTCCGGTCAGCGGCGATGACGTAGAGGCCAGTGAGGACCGTGTGCTCCCTCCCGCTCAGCCGGGCAAGCATCGAGCGCGCCTCCTCGCGCGAGCGCGGCTTCCCGAGGGCGTCCCCGTCGAGGACGACGAGGGTGTCGGCGGCGACCACGACCCCTTCCTCCCGCGAGGCGACCTCGGAGGCCTTGGCGCAGGCAAGGGCGATCACCCGTTTCTCAGGCGGCCCGCTCGCCGTCTCTTCCACCCTGCTTGGGACGACGACGAAGTCAGAGGTGATGCGAGAGAAGAGTTCGATCCGCCGCGGCGAGCCCGAGGCGAGGACGATCTTCACTCGGGTGGGACGTTGGGGAAAGTCACCCAGCCCGCCCCGCCGTAGTGGACGGTGAACGGGGCCCCGCGGTTTACCCCGGCAGGGAGGAGGAGAGCTCCGGCGAGGACGTTCCCCGGCTCGACCCGTCCGGCGCGGAGGAAGCCCTCCGTCAGTTCAACGAACGAGGAGGCGCTGAAGAAGACGTAGTTCGTCCCCGCCTGCTGGATGAAGAGGTGCCAAGGGGAGAAGGAGGCACCGGTCGGGGAGAGGGCCCACACCATGACCGCTCCGGTCCCGATGAGGGGGGCGACGGTCTCAAGGAGGTCCGGCCGCAGGGCGCTTCCTCGCACCCCTTCCTCCAGGTTGATGAAGAGGACTCGGAGCTCCTCCCCGTGATCCTTGGCCGTGACTGTCCCGACGAGGGTTGGGTCAAGGCCAAGGAGCGCCGCGACGCGGGCCGAGGAGAAGTCCCCGCGCACGAGCTCGTCCACGAGGTCCGTAACTCCAGTGAGTAGGGGGACCTCGACCGGCTCCCGCGGCGCCGCGGCCGCAGGAGGCGTGACGGGAGCGCCTTTTGCGATCTCAAAGCGCGCCCTCACACCCTGGTAGACGAGGTAGAACGGCTTCTCAGGATCGATCCGGTCTCCCAGGACGAGGATCCCCTCGCTTCCAGACCCGTAGGAGGCGCCAGCCGGGTTCACCTGAAAGACGCCGGCGAGGAAGCCGGGGGTGATCTCGACCCAATCGGAGGGTGTCGGGACGAAGGGAGGCTTCCCCTCCTGCTCCACGCCGAGCGCGCTCGGGAAGAAGGGGAAGGAGGGGACGACCTCTTTCGTCGTCGGGTTGACGTAGAGCACGTTTCTTCCCGCGAAGGGGAAGAGACTCTGCCGCAGGCTCGGTGAAACCTTGCTCGCGAAGGTCCGCTCGTTGATGTAGACGGAGAAAATCGCAAGCTCGCTTCCTCCGACCGTCACCTTGAGCTCGACGAAGAGGTCGGGGTCAAGGCCCGTCTTAGAAGCGATCTCCTCATGGGTCTCGGCGACAACACCGATCCCCGTGAGGAGAAGGACGAGCAATAAGACACTGCCAAGGCGACCCGTCACGAGTCCGCGCAAGGATAACCTGGCTCTTCGCTTCCGCCGCCCTTTCAGGTGGACGACCGCGTCGGCTACCTAGCAGGGGCCGCCGCACCACCAGCCGGCGAAGGCAAAGATCCAGAACGCCCAGAAGAGGGACAAGAGCAGCCAGGCCTCTAGCGTCATCTTCACCTCCTTACTTCGTACAGCTTGAGCATACCACAAGGGCCGCGGTCGGGCAAGAGGTAGACATCACAAACGGGATATCCCCGCGTGAGTGCCGGTTTTCCTAGCCTGCGTAGGCCTCGTGGTACAGGGCGACGATCTCCTCCTCGCTCGCCGGCCGGGGGTTGTTCCCCGGGCTCCCGCTTGCGATCGCGTCCTTCGCCATCTGGGGTGCCGCGCGCTCGAACTTCGTCTTGTCCTTCACGAGGCTACGGAGCGGCGGGATCTCGATGTCCCGCACGAGCCGGGCGGCCGCTTCGGCTCCGGCCCGCGCCGCCTCGAGGTCGGTGAGGCCGCCGACCGGGGCGCCCATCGCGCGGGCCACGTCCGCGTAGCGCGCGGGAGCCGCGGAGAGGCTGTAGTGCATCACGACGACGAGGAGACAGGCGTTCGAGACGCCGTGGGCGACGTGGAAGTGCGCCCCGATCGGCCGGGACATCCCGTGGACGAGGGCGACGGAGGAGTTGCTGAAGGCGATCCCGGCCTCGAGGGCTCCGGTCATCACCTTCTCCCGCGCGTCGAGGTCCGTCCCGTCGGCCCACGCCCGCCGCAGGTTCCCCGAGATGAGTGCGATCGCCCGGAGGCAGAACGGCTCGGAGAGCGGCTGGGATTTCGCCGACACGTAGGCCTCGACCGCGTGCACGAGCGCGTCCATCCCTGTCGCCGCCGTCACCGCAGGCGGGCAGGGAAGGGTCAGGAGAGGATCGACGATCGCGACGTCTGGCATGAGGAATGGGCTTCCGATCAGCATCTTCACGTTCGTCTTCGAGTCGGTGATGATCGTGTACACCGTCGCCTCGCTCCCCGTCCCGGCGGTCGTGGGGATCGCGACGAGAGGCGCCCCGCGCTTGGGGATCTTCCCGATCCCTTTGTAATCCGCGATCCCTCCCGGGTTCGTCGCCATGATCGCGATCGCCTTCGCCGCGTCGAGGACGCTCCCGCCGCCGAGGGCGAGGATCGAGTCGCAGCGCTCCTTCCGGTAGCGAGCCAGGCCCTCGTCGACGAACTCGACGACCGGCTCGGTCGTGACCCCGTCGTAGATCGCGTGTTCAATCCCGCTTTTCTCGAGCACCTCTTCGATCTTCTCCGCGAGGTCGACCTTGCGCATGGTTGGGTCGGTCACGAGGAGGATCTTCCCGAACCCTCGCTTCGTGCACTCCTCCCCGACGCGCTCCGACGAGCCGGAGCCGACGAGGATGAGCGATGGGGTACGAAACTCTCTCACCGCAAGCACGCTCGACCTCCTCTCTTCACCTTCCACTTTCCAGGGCGGCGAGCCTCGCCCGCCGCGCCGCGTTCCCCTCGGCCAGGCGCACGAACAGGCGCACGACCTCGCGGATGGGGACCTTCCCCGCGGCATCGCGGTAGAAGCGCGCGGCCGCCTCCTCGAAGGCGATCGCCCGCTTGAGGCGCCTCGCCTCGTCGAGGCCCGGGTCGAGGGCGATCTGGTAGGAGTCGCCGTCGAGGCCGGAGATCGACTCGAGGATCATCTCGGCCACCCCCTCCCGTCGCGCCCGCTCAAGATCCTTCAACCGCTTCGTCCCTGCCTCTGCGAGCTCGCGGAAGGGTCCTTCCAGTCCTCCCTGCGCCCCGGCGCGGTAGAAGGCCTCTCCCTCCTTCTCGAGGTCCATCGCGAAGCGCAGGATCGCCCCGAACGTCCCGAGGTCCATCGCCCCTCCTTCCTAGAACCAGCGCGAGATCACGACTTTCCGGTCGGTGAAGAACTGGATCGCGTCCCGTCCCTGGCCGTGCAGGTCGCCGAAGAAGGAGTTCCTCATCCCGGCGAAGGGGAAGGAGGCGATCGGCGCCGCGATCCCGATGTTGATCCCGATGTTCCCGCACGGAACGCGGTAGCGGAACTCCCGCGCCCACTTCCCGCTCGACGTGAAGAGGGACGCCGCGTTCCCGAACGGAAGGCCGTCGATGATCGCGAGGGCTTCGTCGAAGCTCGCGACTCGAATGATCCCGAGGAACGGGCCGAAGATCTCCTCACGCGCGATTGACATCTGTGGTCGGACGCGGTCGAAGAGGGTCGGGCCGACGAAGTAGCCGCCTTCGTACCCCTCGACCTTCACCGTCCGGCCGTCGAGGAGGAGCACCGCTCCCTCGGCGAGGCCCTTCTCGATATAGAAGAGGACCTTGTCGAGCGCCTTGCGCGACACGACCGGCCCCATCTGCGTCGTCTCGTCGAGGCCGTCCCCGACCTTGATCTGGGAGGCGGCCTTCACGAGCTCCTTCTTCAAGGGTTCGTAGATCTCCCCCACGGCGACGACGAGGGAGCCGGCGAGGCAGCGCTGGCCGGCCGTCCCGTACGCCGAGGTGAGGATCGCTGCGACCGTCCGGTCGATCGCGGCGTCCGGCATCACGACGAGGCAGTTCTTCGCCCCGGCCTGGCACTGTGCCCGCTTCCCGTGCGCCGTCGCCGTCGCGTAGATGTGCTTCCCGACCGGCGTCGAGCCGACGAAGGAGACCCCGGCCACGTCCGGATGGGTGAGGAGAAGGTCGACTGTCTCCTTGTCCCCGTTCACGAGGTTCACGACCCCGGGTGGGAAGTCTGCCTCGTGCAAGAGTTCGAACATCCGGTTCTGGCTCGTCGGGCAGACCTCGGAGGGCTTCACGATGTACGTGTCCCCACACGCGACGGCGTAGGGGAGGAACCAGAACGGGACCATCGCCGGAAAGTTGAACGGCGCGATGCACGCGAAGGGACCGACCGGCTGCAGGACGCAGTCCTCGTCGATCCCGACCGCGATGTCCTCGGCGTTGTAGCCCATCATCAGCGAGGGGACCCCGGCCGCGACCTCCACGTTCTCGATCGCGCGGCGGACCTCACCGCGGGCCTCATCGATGATCTTCCCGTGCTCGAGGACGATCGTGCGCGCGAGGTCCTCGAAGTGCTCCTCGAGGAGTCCCTTCAGGCGGAACATGTAGCGGGAGCGGACGAGCGGCGGGGTCTCCCGCCACTCGCGGAAGGCCTCCTTCGCCGCTGCGACCGCTTCTTCGACCTCACCTTTGGTCGAGAGTGGAACCTTGGCGATCGCATCCCCCGTGGCCGGGTTGTGCACGTCGAGCGCCTTCTTCGACTTCGAGGCGAGCCACTCGCCGCCAATGTAGTTCTTGAGTGTCTCCTGTACGCTCATTCCTGGCGA
>CAYHEK010000078.1:0-6885 GCA_964355545.1 uncultured Thermotogae bacterium
GTCTGAGACATGGACGGGCTTCCCGCGGAGGCGCGCCGAGGCGGTGCGACGTGTCCTTGATCCGGGCCGTCAAGGGTTGAGCCGTGTCTTTCGACTTGGCCGATGACACGGCACTTCTCGTGTGGTACACTGCGGCCGCGGGAACCCGGGGTGACGACGTGAACAGACCTCTCCTTGTCTGGCTCCTCCTTGGCGCAATCTGGGGCTCGACGTGGCTCTTCATCAAGCTCGGCCTCGAGGACCTTCCTCCGCTCACCTTCGCCGGGGTCCGCTTCCTCGTCGCCTCGGCTTCACTCCTCGTCCTAGTTTGGGTTCGCAAGAGGCCAATGCCGCGTTCCCTTGGGGACTGGGGGCTCGCGGTCGGGACGGGAGTCCTGACGTTCTCCATCTCCTACGGCCTTGTCTTCTGGGGCGAGGACCACATCTCCTCCGGCCTGACCTCGGTCCTCTACACAACCCAGCCGCTCTTTGGCCTTCTCGCCGCCCGCGCCCTCTTGCCCGACGAGCCGCTCACTCTCCGCCGCCTCGGAGGGGTCCTCCTCGGGATCGGCGGGGTCGTTCTGATCTTCTCTCGACAGCTCGGGGCCGAGGATCCGCTCGCCCTATGGGGGACCGCGGCCGTGATCGCCTCCGCCCTCGCCTCGGCCTTCTCGGCCGTGGTCCTGAAGCGATGGGGGACGCACCTCGATCCCCTGTGGCTTGCGACCGTGCAGATGGTCTCTGGGTTCATTCCGCTCCTCGTGGTGGGGATTCCCCTCGAGGGGAGCCCGCTTCGCCTTCATTGGACGGGGATGGCGTGGGGCGCCCTCTTCTACCTCGCCCTTATGGGATCGGCCCTGCCGTTCGTCCTTTACTACTGGCTCCTCAAGCGGATGAGCGTGACGAAGATCCAGCTCCTTCCGCTTTTCTGCACGGTCCTCGCCGTCCTCCTCGGCGGGCTTGTCCTGCACGAGGAGCTCAGTTGGCGGACGGCCCTCGGTGCGGTCGGCGTCCTCATCGGGCTTTGTCTTGTGACGTGGAGGGGAAGGGGCGCTCCAGTGCGGGCTCCCGTGCAGCCCGAAGCGCGGTCCGCGCAGAGGGAGTGACGTCTCCGTCCTCGCTTTGCTCGGGCTTGGGAAGAGCGAGCGCCCGGCCTCGCTTCCGCCGGGCGCTCGGGTGCGGAGAGGGGGAGTTATGGGGTTCTAGGTGGTCGGTTCGCAGGTGGTTGGCCGCCCGTCGGGTTTTGGGCGGCGTCCGTTTCTCCTCGCGCGGCCTCTCGCATTTGACGCCGGGTCCGGCCCGCGTTCACAATCAGGTCAAACGGAAAGGAGACGCGGATGGCGAAGACGATCAAGCCGTACGGATTGTGGAAGAGTCCGATCACGCCGAGGAGCCTGGCGCAGGAGCTGCGGCTTTGCGACCTCTTCTGGGACTCGGACGGGGAGACGCTCGTCTGGCTCGAGGGTCGCTCCGATCGGGGCGTCCTCGTGGCCAAGCGCCGCGGAGAGGCCGCCCGCGACCTTGTGTCCGACCTCTCGGTCCGCGCCCGGGTCGGGTACGGGGGTGGCGACTTCACCGTCTTCCAGGGGACGGTCGTTTTCGTCGCCGACGGCCGTCTCTTTCGCCAATCCCTCGCCTCCGGAGGCCCGACGCCGATCACCCCGCCGTTCGGCCAGGCCGCGTCGCCCGTTGTCTCCCCAGACGGAAGGTGGGTCCTCTTCGTGCACAGTGATGGGGTAGAGGATGTGGTCGCCGTCGTCGACCTCGAGGGCCGCTTCTGGCCACAGAGGTTCGCCTGGGGCCACGACTTCTACATGCAGCCGCGTTGGCATCCCGCGGGGGAGAAGGTCGCCTGGATCTCCTGGGACCACCCGCGCATGCCCTGGGACGGGACGACCCTCGAGCTTGCCGCCCTCGATCTCCACGAGGGTCGGCTCCCGGTGGTGAGGGAGGTGGAGACGGTCGCCGGGAGTGAGACCGTCTCCATCTTCCAGCCGGAGTTCTCCCCCGACGGCCACAGCCTCGCCTACATCGGCGACGAGTCGGGGACGGGGAACCTCTACCTCTATGACCTGGCTGAGAAGACCCACCGCGCCCTGACTCAAGGGAAGGAGGAGTTCTCCATTCCGGCGTGGGTGCAGGGGCTGCGCACATACGGGTTCAGCCACGACGGGGCTCGGATCATCGCGCGGGCGAGCGTGGACGGGATCGACCGGATGAAGCGGATCGACCTTGAGACCGGCCGGATCGAACCGCTCGATGAGAACTTCCCCGGCTACACCCTCCTCCAGCAGATTGCGCCCTCGCCGACCGAGAATGCGGTCGCGGCGATCGCCCAGTCGGCGACGGTGCCGCCGCGGGTGATCACGGCGACCCTCGCCCCGCGCCAGGAGCCGCGGGTGCACGCCCACTCAAGCACGGAGACCGTCCCTCGGGAGGACCTCTCCGTTCCGGAGCCGGTCGCCTGGGCCGCCCCGGACGGAGGGAAGGTCTATGGTCTCTACTACTCCCCGCAGAACGGCCTCTTCTCCGGGACGGGCCTCCCGCCGGCGATCGTCATGGTCCACGGCGGACCGACGTCGCAGTACACCGCCGGCTACCACGCAAGCACGCAGTTCTTCACGAGCCGCGGCTTTGCCATCCTCGAGGTGAACTACCGTGGGAGCACCGGCTACGGCCGCGAGTATCGCAAGGCGCTCGAGGGGAACTGGGGCCTCGTCGACGTCGAGGACGCCGTCTTGGGCGCGCTCTACCTGGCCCAGAGCGGCCGCGCCGACCGGGAGAGGCTCGTGATCATGGGCGGAAGTGCGGGCGGGTACACGGTCCTGCGCGCCCTCACCGAGCACCCGGGGACGTTCAAGGCGGCGATCTCGCTCTACGGGGTCTCGAATCTCTTCGCCCTCGCCCAGGACACGCACAAGTTCGAGGCTCACTACCTCGACTCTCTTGTCGGACCGCTCCCCGAGGCAAGCGCCGTCTACCGGGAGCGCTCTCCCCTGTTCGCCGCGGACCGGATCGCCGATCCGATCGCCGTATTCCAGGGCGATGAGGACAAGGCCGTCCCCAAGAGCCAGTCCGACCGAATCGTCGCCTCGCTCGAGCGGCGCGGCGTCCCGCACGAGTACCATGTCTACGCCGGGGAGGGGCACGGCTGGCGCAAGGCGGAGACGATCGAGGCCTACTGGCGGGACGTGGAACGGTTCCTGCGCGAGCGCGTCGTGTTTGCCTAGGGGATCTCGCTCGCACGAAAGGAGAATCGATGGACCTTTACGAGGCGATCAAGGGTCGGCGGAGCGTGCGGGAGTTCCAGGATCGGCCAGTCGAGGCGGAAAAGCTTGAACGGATCCTCGACGCCGCTCTGTGGGCCCCCTCGGCGCACAACGAGCAGGCGTGGCGGTTCACCGTGCTCCGGGGCGAGGGGAAGGAGGCGATCTACAAGGCGATGGTCGAGGCGGCGGAGGAGGTGGAGAGGCGCGGGGAGCCCCTCCCCGGGTTCAGAGCGACCGCGCGGCTCATCGGGAAGGCGCCCGTCCTCGTCGCCGTCTTCCACGCCCGCTCCGCGCCGGTCCCGCTTCAGGAGACCTACTCTCGCGAGGAGCTCTTCCGCCTCTCCGCCGAGATCCAGTCGGCCGCCGCGGCTGTCGAGAACCTCCTCCTCGCCGCGCACGCCGAGGGGTTGGGGGCCGTCTGGATCGGTTACACGAATCGGATCGCCGATCGGCTGAAGGAGATCCTAGGGGAGGACGGCTTTCCCGTCGCGACGGTCGCCCTGGGGTACCCGGCGCGGATGCCGTCCCCTCCCGAGCGCAAGGACCGCGCACGGAGGGTGATCATCCGCGGCTAGCAGTCCGACAGGGCGCCGCGGTACAATCCGCTGTCAAGGTGCGATGGACTCCAAGGGAAAGGAGAGCAATGAAGACCCTGATTGTGATGAGTAGTCCAAACCCCGCCGGCCTCACCGTGGCCTGCGCGGAGGCGGCCCGCCAGGGGATCGTGGACGGCCACAGCCCGGCGCGCGTCGTGAACGTAAACGACCTCAAGATCGCCCGCTGCGCCGTGTGCGACGACGGCTGGGGGTCCTGCCGCAGCGAGCACCGCTGCCGGCAGAACGACGACTTCCAATCCCTCCACGACTCCGTGAGGCAAGCGGAGGGGTACGTCTTCGTCACCCCGGTCTATTTTGGCGAGCCAAGCGAGCCCCTGAAGGCCGTCTTCGATCGGCTGCGCCGTTGCGAGGCGACCAGGGACGCTTCATCGGGTGAATCAAGCGCCCTCTCCGGAAAGCCGGCGATCGGGATCGCCGCGGCGGGAGGCTCCGGCCACGGGGCACTCCACTGCCTCGAGGGGATGGAGCGGCTCCTCCAAACGCTTGGGGCGGACGTCTTCGACACGATCCCCGTCACGCGGCGCACGCGCGACTATCAGTTGGAGACGATCCACGACGCCCTCGTGGTCATGGCCACATCCCGGCCGGCCGCGCCGGCGGCTCCGCAAGACGAGAAGCGGGAGGAGCGGGGACGCCCTCGCCCGCGCGGGCGAAGGCGGCGCTAGCCCCTCTAAGAAAGCCGGTAGACCTCGCTGTACTTTGCTTGTATGTAGCGGAGGAAGTAGGAAGGGTCGGGATCCTCGCCCGTCACGCGCTTCACGAGGTCTTTGGGCTCGTAGATCCTTCCGAAGCGGTGCACCCTCTCCCGCAGCCAGGAAAGGAGTGCCGCGAAGTCGCCACGGCCGATCCGCCGGTCGAGGTCGGGGATCTCCGCCCTGATCGTGGCGAAGAGTTGGGCAGCGTAGAGGTTCCCCAACATGTACGAAGGGAAGTAGCCAAAGAGCCCCGCCGACCAGTGGACGTCCTGGAGGACGCCGTGGGCGTCGTCCGTCGGCTCAACTCCCACGTAGCGAACCATCGCCTCCCGCCAGCGGTCGGGAAGGTCGCTGGCTTCGATCCTCCCGTTGATCAGGCCGTCCTCGAGCTCGAAGCGGAGCATGATGTGCAGGTTGTAGGTCACCTCGTCCGCCTCCACGCGGATGAGGGAGGGCTCGACCCGGTTTGTGGCGCGGTAGAGGCTCTCTTCGTCGGCCCGCGCAAGCTCGGGGAAGGTCTCGGAGAGGATCGGTTGAAAGAAAGTAAAGAAGGGGCGACTCCTCCCGACCAGGTTCTCCCACAGGCGCGACTGCGACTCGTGGATCCCGTAGGAGGCGCCGTCATCTAGACCGGTCCACTGAAGCTCCGGCGGGATCCCCTGGTCGTACAGGGCGTGGCCTCCCTCGTGAAGGGAGCTGTACAGGCCGGAAAGGAGGTCGTCCTTGAAGAAGCGGGTGGTGACGCGGACGTCGCTCGGGCCGGTTGAGGAGGTGAACGGATGGACCGTCGTGTCGAGTCGTCCCGCGGCGAAGTCGTACCCGATCGCCTGCAAGGCGCGGAGGGAGAGGGTCCGCTGGCGGTCGACGGGGAAGGTCCCGCGGAGGAGGCGCGTCTCGGGCGGGATCCCTTCTGCGAGAAGACGCTTCAGGAATGGGACGAGGCTCTCCCTCAGGGGGGCGATCACCGCGGCGACCTCGCGGCGGGTCATCCCTGGCTCGTACTCCTCGATCAGGGCGTCGTAGGGGTTCTCCCTGTAGCCGTAGTATTCGGAGAACCGGCGCAGGAAGTCGATCATCTCTTCGAGGTGAGGCAGGAACATCCCAAAGTCCGAGGCCGCCTTGGCCTTCTCCCAGGCGAGTTCGCTCCGCGCGCGGGCGACCGCGAATCGCTCATACAGCTTCGGCGGGATTGCCTTGTAGCGGCGATAGGTTCGTGCGACGACGCGCACGCTCGCACGATCCTCCGGGGAGAGGTTCTCCTCGGCCTCGAGTCTCTCGAGGTAGCGGCCGAGCTTGTCGGCGGTCTGCGCCTCGAAGAGGAGCTTCGCGATCTTTCCGATCGTCTCCGCCCGCGCCTCGTGTGCTTTCTCGGGTAGGTAAGTCCGCTGGTCCCACTGGAGGAGGGCCAGGGCCGAGGAGAGCTTTCCGATCTCGTGCAGGTGTGCCTTGTAGGCGGTGAGGGTCTTCACGTTCTTCCTCCTTGTGGGCGGGGCCGTTCCTGCCTCGACGAAGAGGGGGCGTGCCCCTTGCGGTTTTGGCCTACGTGCCGCGGTCTTGAGTCTCGATCGGTCCCCGCACGCGGTTCCTCAGGATCCCGATCCCGTCGATCTCGACTTCCACGACGTCTCCCGGGGAGAGAGGGCCGACGCCGGCCGGTGTGCCGGTTGCGATCACGTCCCCTCTCTCGAGGGTCATGAAGGAGGTGATCTCCGCGATGATCTCGGGAATCGGCACGAGGAGGGCGCGCGTCGAGCCGTCCTGTTTCGTCTCACCGTTCAGACGGAGCCGGACGCGAAAGGGGCCCTCGATCTCGTCCTTCGTCACGATGACCGGTCCGAGCGGAGCGGACGTGTCAAACCCCTTGGCCCGCACCCAGTTCTTCTCCCAGCTCTGGGCATCGCGGTCGGAGATGTCGTTCATGCACGTGTAGCCGAGGATCGCGTCCATGGCCTCCGCGGCGCGGACGTTCCGGCATCGGTGGGAGACGACCAGGGCGAGTTCGGCCTCGTAGTCCACGTGGCCGCTCCTCGGCAGGACGATCTCCTCCTCTGGCCCTATCACGGCGGAGGGGGGCTTGAAGAAAAACATAGGGCGCTCCGGGACTGGGTTCCCGAGTTCGTGCGCATGCGCGGCGTAGTTGCGACCAAGGCAGACGATCTTCGTGGGGACGCACGGCGCGAGGAGGCGCACCTCGCGTAAGGGATGGGCCTTCCTCCTCGCGACGACTGCCTTGCCGCGGAGGACCCCCTCTTCGGGAAGGTCGGAATCAGGATGCAAGAACCGCAAAAGCTTCATCGTCCTCCTTTTCGCCGGGGAGAAGATCGC
>CAYHEK010000079.1:0-6541 GCA_964355545.1 uncultured Thermotogae bacterium
CGAGAACTTCATGAAGCTGCAGCAGAGCCTTGAAGAGGTCGAGGACACGATCCAACGCTCGCGCGTTTACTACAACGCCGTCGTGCGCGACCTGAACACTCGCATCCGTGTCTTCCCGCAGAGCCTGATCGCAAGCCTGTTTGGATTCAAGGAGCGCGAGTTCTACATGCTCCCAAGCGAGGCGGAGCGCGAGGCGCCGAAGGTCAAGTTCTCGTGAGGACGAAGCTTGTCTTCTTCGCCCTTCTCCTTTGTGCCTCGGCCGTGGCGCAGGCGAGCCTGCGCATCCCGGAGTTTCGGAGCGAGATCGAGCTCCTCCAGAGCGGGGAGATCGGGGTCGTCGAGACCCTCGCCGTCAACTTCCTCACCCCGCACCACGGGATCGAGCGCGACCTCCTCGTCTCGAGCCGGGCTCCGACCGGGGAGAACCTCACGGTGGGGGTCAAGCTCGCAGGGGTCGAGGTCGATGGAGCGCCCGCCCCGTACACGACGCGCCGCGCGGGGAGGGACCTCGTGATCCGCATCGGCGACCCCGACCGCACGATCACCGGTCTCCACACCTACACGATCCGCTACACGGTCGACCACGCCCTCGTCTTTCGCCAGGCGTACGTCGACCTCTTCTGGAACGTGACGGGATACTGGGAGGTTCCGATCGACCACACGACCGCCCTCGTCCGGCTGCCCCAGGGGGTGGACACAAGCCAGGTGACGACGGGCTCCTACGTCGGCTACGCGCAGAGCACGACCCGCGGACAGCCGGCGCGCCTCGATCCCGATGGTCGCTTCCGCTTCGAGGCGGGCCCTCTCTCGCCGGCGGAGAACCTGACCCTGAACCTCGCGGTCCCGAGGGCAGGGCTCGGAATCGCTCCTCCCACGGCCTGGGAGCGGACGCTCCGCTTCCTCGGGGCGAACGTGTACGCCGTCCTCCCCCTCCTCACGCTTGTGGGGATGATCGTCCTGTGGGCCAAGGTGGGGAAGGATCCGACCAAGGGGACGATCGCCCCCCGCTTCGACCCCCCGACGGGAATGGACGCGGGTGAGGCCGGCGTCCTGATCGACGACCGCGTCGACCTGCGCGACCTCTCCGCGATGGTCATCGACCTTGCCGTCAAGGGCTACCTGAAGATCCAGGAGGTCCGCGAGGAGGAGCTCGGGGTCGCCGCTAAGGTGAAGGACCTCCTGCGACGCTCTGCACCTGCCGACTACGAGTTCGTGAAGGGGAAGGCGCAAGACGAGGGGCTCTCCGCGGCGGAGCGCTCCCTCCTCGAGGCGATCTTCGACGCCGCCCATCCGGAGAAGCGGACCCTCTCGTCGCTTGAGAACGAATTCTACAAGTCCCTTCCCGCCATCAAGTCAAGCCTCTACGCCTCCCTGATCAAGAAGCGCTACTACCCTCACAACCCGGAGCGAACCCGCCGCTCTTACGCCGGCTTCGCCGGGGCGATCGTCGCCCTGGGGATCGGGATCGGCGTCGTCTTCCACTCCCTCTACCTCGCGGCGGCGATCGTCGTCTCGGGCCTCATCGTCCTTGGCTTCTCCCCGATCATGCCGCGGAAGACGAAGAAGGGGGTGGAGGCCCTGCGCGACCTCCTCGGTCTCGCCGAGTACATCGGCCGGGCCGAGGTGAAGAAGATGGAGTTCCACGACGCGCCGGAGAAGAGCCCGCAGCTCTTCGAGAAGCTCCTCCCCTACGCGATCGCCCTCAACCTGACCGGGGTGTGGACCAAGCAGTTCGAAGGACTGCTCGAGGAGCCGCCCGCCTGGTACGTGGGAAGGACGCCCGTCTTCAGCGGTCACCTCTTCGCCCTGTCCATGCTCAACCTCTCCTCGGGGATGCAGCGCACGTTCGTCGCCGCGCCCCGCACGACCTCCGGCGGCCACACCGCGTGGGGCGGAGGGGGACACTTCGGTGGTGGCTTCTCCGGCGGTGGGTTCGGCGGCGGCGGCGGCCGCGGCTGGTAGACTCCGGGCGAAAGAGCTGACCTAAGCTACCTTTCTCGTTTCTAGCGGACGCCCTATCGGGAGGGTATCATCCCGCCTCACCAGGCGGGCCTTGCGCTCCAAGGAGGGAAGATGAGGGGAAGGAGGGTGAGACGGATGAGAGCGGTTGCTCTTCCCTTCCTCCTTTTCCTCCTCGCGCCGGTCGCTTTCCCCACGCGCGGAGACGACGTCCCAGCCTCCGCCTCCGCGGAGGTCTCCTGGGATGCGGGAAGGCCGATCTCCTGGTCCGACTTCCGAGGGGTGCCTCCCCAGGATGCCGCCTGGTGTGGAGAGGCGGCCGCGATCCACATGACGCTCGGCTGGCACGCCCTCTTCAAGGTGAGCTACGTGCCGCAGACGAAGGCCTGGAAGGGGACGGTCGACCGCGCCGCGCTTTCGGTCACGAACACGATGGATCCCACGCGTTCGTGGGGCGCGCCCGGCAAGGAGCGGCCGGACATCCTCCGCCACGAGCAGCGCCACTTCGACCTAAGCGAGGTCTACCGCCGCAAGCTTTTCGACGCCCTCTCCGTTCTCCAAGCCGAGGGAGGAAGCCCAGAGGTTGTGGAGGAGACGCTCCAAAAGAAGATCCAAGAGACGGCGAGCGCGATCCTCGCGAGGGCGAAGGAGCTTCAGACCCGCTACGACGCGGAGACAGACCACGGCAAGGACCCCTCCAAGCAAGCCGACTGGGGCAGCACGATCCTCCTCTGGCTCGCCGAGCCGGCCAAGGCTCCTTAGACGAGACGGCCGGCCGCGGCCAGCCACCCGGCAGAATCACAGACGTGCGGCCTCTTTTTTGAGCAGACCGCCAACGGCGGTGGCCTTCCGGTGAAGCTACGACATCCTCTCTTCCGCGGCGGATGACGATCGACATGCTGGAAGTGGAAGAGCTCAGTTCCCCTCGACGCCCAGGGGAGGACGGTCTCTCTACCCTGGTTCGGGTTGTAGCGGAATGGCGAGCGCTTGACATGAGGGGGTGAAAGTATATACTTCGGCGACAATATCTATACAAAGGAAGGTGGTGTCGTTGTCAATAACTCGCGCGTTCCGCAGTACGCTGGTCCTCGGCCTCGCGCTTCTCACGTTCGGGTGTGGAGGCTTCGCTACAGACAAGGTCACCATGAAGGGGTCAACCACGGTCCTCCCGATCGCCCAGCTCATCTCCGAGGCGCTCGCCCCGGGCCTCGTCGTCTCGGTGCAGGGCGGCGGGTCGGGCGTCGGCATCACCTCAATCATCGACGGGACGACCGACATCGCCAATTCGTCTCGGCACGTGAAGCTCGAGGAGTTTCAGAAGGCGGTCACCAACGGGGTCATGCCCTACATCTTCGAGATCGCGATCGACGCCCTAGTCATCGTCGTCCACCCGTCGAACCCGATCGCGCAGTTAAGCTACGAGGACCTGCGCCGGATCTACCTCGGCGAGGTCAGGAACTGGAAAGAGCTCGGCGGCAAGGACATGGTCATCGTCGTCGTCTCCCGTGACTCCTCCTCGGGGACCTACGGCACATTCAAGGAGCTCGTCCTCGAGAACAGGGAGGTGACGGCCGGAGCCCTCTTCCAGTCGTCCAACGGCGCCGTGGCGACGACCGTCGCCTCCACGCCGGGCGCGATCGGCTACGTCGGCCTGGGCTACCTGCAGCCGGGCCTGAAGGCCCTGCCGCTCGCCATGACGGCGGCCGGCCCGTTCGTCACCGCAAGTGTTGAGACTGCCCTCTCGCTCGAGTACCCCCTTGCTCGCCCCCTGTTCATGATCACCAACGGCTACCCGCAGGGCGCCGTGGCCCAGGTCATCCGGTTCGCCCTCTCGGATGAGGGTCAGAAGCTCGTTCTCGAGGCGGGGTACGCTCCGATCCGCCCTCTCGCGAACTAGCCCCACCACCCTGAGGAGGCGACTTGTCTGCCATGTTCTCCGCGTATATAGTTTCATGCAGACTATGAACGCCGGGGCGCGGAGGGCCGAGAAACGCCCGCCGAAGGGAAGGCAGCGCGCCCTTGCGCGCCGCCTCGCGCAGCGGGTCGACCGGCCAATCTTCTTCGCGCTCGGCCTCGTCTCGCTGGTCGCCCTGGGGATCATCGTCTTCTTCGTCGTTTGGGAGGCCGTCCCAGTCTTCCGGTACGCCTCTCTCTCTGAGCTCCTTGGCTCGTCGTGGTCCCCGACGAGCGAACCGCCTCGTTTCGGCGCCCTGTCCATGATCGTCGGCACGGCGCTCGTCACCCTGGGCGCGCTCCTCCTCGCTATCCCGTTGGGGTTCGCGGCGGCCGGGTTCGTCGCCGAGATCGCGCCCGCGGCGTTCCGGGACCTGACGAAGTCCCTGCTCGAGCTCCTGGCCGCCATCCCCTCCGTCGTGTACGGGTTCTTCGGCCTCACAGTCGTCGCTCCGTTTGTCCAGCGCGCGTTCCACCTGCCCACCGGCCAGAACGCCCTCTCCGCCTCCCTCATCCTCGGGCTGATGGCCCTCCCCACCGTGGCCAGCCTGGCCGAGGACGCCCTCACCGCCGTCCCAAAGGGACACCGCGAGGCATCTCTCGCCCTGGGCGCCTCGCGTTGGCAGACGACGTGGCGGGTCGTCTTCCCTTCCGCCTTCTCCGGTCTGTTCGGAGCCGCTGTCCTGGGGATGGGCCGAGCCGTGGGGGAGACGATGGCCGTCCTGATGGTGGCGGGGAACTCCCCGGTGGTCACTTGGTCTCTCTTGAGGCCGGTGCGGACCCTGACCGCGGGAATCGCCCTGGAGATGGCGGAGGCCCCATCCGGCAGCCCACACTATCATGCCCTGTTCATGCTGGGCGCGATCCTCCTCCTCATCACCCTCGTCACCAACGGGCTCGCCGAGTGGTTCTGCGGACGCGTCGCGAGGCAGGGGGAATGAGCCGACGACCGAGCGCGCGAAGGAGGAAGGTGACCGAGGTCGTGGCCTTCTCTCTCCTCGGGGCGGCGACCCTGGCCGGGCTGTTCGCGCTCGGGATCATCCTGTACTACATGATCTCCCGAGGGAGCGGCGCCCTGTCGTGGGAGTTCCTTTCCACCTTCCCGCGGAAGGGGATGACCGCCGGGGGGATCTACCCGGCCCTCGTCGGGAGCCTCTACCTGACCGCCGGCGCGCTCGTCATCGCCCTGCCCCTCTCCCTCGGGGCGGCCGTCTTCCTCGTCGAGTACGCCCGCGAGAGGATTTTGGTCCGCGCGATCCGCATCGGCGTGAACACGCTGGCCGGCGTCCCGTCGATCGTGTTCGGGCTTCTCGGCCTCGCCCTGTTCGTCAAGGCGCTCGGGATCGGCGTCTCGGTCCTCGCAGGATCCCTCACCCTCGCCCTCCTTATCCTGCCCCTTCTGATCAGGACCGCGGAAGAGGCCCTCCGCGCCGTCCCCCGCAGCTTCCGCGAGGCGGGGCTCGCCCTTGGGGCGACCCGCTGGCGCACGATCCGCTCGATCGTCCTCCCCGCCGCCATGCCAGGGATCCTGACGGGCATCGTGCTGGGGCTCTCTCGGGCGATCGGGGAGACGGCGCCAATCATGTTCACCGCTGCCGCGTTCTTCACCCCGCGGCTCCCCACCTCGCCGCTCGACGAGGTGATGGCCCTGCCGTATCACGTCTTCGTCATGGCCACGGAGAGCCCCAATGCTTGGAAGACCAAGGACCTGCAGTACGGGGCGGTGCTCGTCCTCCTCGGCCTCGTCCTGGTGCTGAACCTCGGCGCGATCGTCCTGCGCGCCCACGCTCGAAGGAGGAAGGTGTGGTGATGGAACGCTCGCCCTTCTCGTTCGGGGTCCGCGCTTCGCAGGGCCCCTCCTGCGAGATTGAGCCGATCCTGCGCGTGTCGAACCTAAGCCTCTGGTACGGAAAGCAGCAGGCGCTCCGGAACATCACCCTGTCGTTCCCCGTCTGCCGGGCGACGGCGGTGATCGGCCCGTCGGGGTGCGGGAAGAGCACGCTCATCCGCTCCCTCAACCGGATGAACGACCTCGTCCCGCACATGCGCATCGAGGGGGAGGTCCTCTTCCACGACCGGGACATCTACGCCCGCGACGCTGACCCGGTCGAGGTGCGGCGTCGGATCGGGATGGTCTTCCAGAAGCCGAACCCGTTCCCGAAGTCGATCTACGAGAACGTCGCCTTCGGCCTTCGGATCAACGGGCTGCGCGATCGCCTCGACGAGCGGGTGGAGACGGCCCTTCGGCGCGCCGCCCTCTGGGACGAGGTCAAGGACTACCTGCGCAAGAAGAGCGGCTTCGACCTCTCCGGGGGCCAGCAGCAGCGCCTCTGCCTCGCTCGGGCCCTCGCCGTGGAGCCGGATGTCCTCCTCATGGACGAACCCTGCTCGGCCCTCGACCCGGTGGCGACGGCGAAGATCGAGGACCTGATTCAGGACCTGAAGAGGGAGATGACGATCGTCATCGTGACGCACAACATGCAGCAGGCCGCTCGGGTCTCCGACGAGACGGCGTTCCTCCTCCTGGGCGACCTGATCGAGTTCGCCCCGACGGAGCAGCTCTTCACCCGGCCGTCCGACCCGCGGACAGAGGCGTACATCACGGGCAAGTTCGGATAGGATGGTTCGG
>CAYHEK010000080.1:0-6430 GCA_964355545.1 uncultured Thermotogae bacterium
CGGGCGAGGCGCTCCAGAGTTGTGCAGTCCCCCGGTGGAGCTGCAGTCCGCTAGAGTGCCTTCCCGATGCCCTCGATCAGACGGTCGATCTGCTCCGGACGGTGGGTGGAGAAGACAGCGATCCGAAGTGACTCAACGCTCGGTGCGTCGGAATACCCTTCCGGGGGGACATACAGAACGACGATGTCTTCACGATCCAGCGCGTCACGGACGTGCTTCATGTCGATGGCCGCCGAGCCTCGCACGTTGACGATCGGGATTGGTGAATCGAGGATGTCGAATCCGAGGGAGCGCAACCCGTCTCTCACGTGCTTGACGTTTCGCCACAGGTCCTGTCGCATCTCCGGATGCTCCTTCAGAATGCGGATTCCCATCGCCGCCGCTGCCGCGGCAGGGATCGGAGGGGGAGATGCACCGACCGGAACTCGCACATTCCTACGGATCTTCTCCGCGAGGGACTGGTCCCCCGGGATAATCCCACCGATGCCGCCGAACGCTTTGCTCAACGTGCCAGCGAAATGGAGGCCCTTCTCCTTCATCCCGTAGTACTCGAACGTGCCTTGTCCCTTCTCCCCGATGACTCCTACGGCGTGGGCATCGTCGATGCAAAGAAGGCACGGCGAATAGCGTGACAACACGCTGGCATAGGCAGGTAGAGGGGCAATGGCTCCCGTCGACGGAAAGACGCCATCCGTCATGACAAGAGGAGTCTCGCCGGGACGCACATGCGCGGCGAGCTTCCGCGCCAGATCCTCGGGGTCCAAGTGTCGGAAGAGAACGACCTTCTTTCCCGACGTCCGCACCCCGTCGAACACGCTGTAGTGAGAGCAGTCATCGACGAGTGCGATGTCGTAGTCCTCACCGAGCGCCTGCACGAGAATCATGGCGCCCAGATACCCAGAGATGACGTAGGTGGCCGTCTCCGTCTCGAAGAAACCGCGCGACAGCTCAACAACTTCTTCGATCACGGGCGTCGAAGCGTTCGTCGCCGGGCCGAGGCCGTACTTCCGCACCGCATCGCAAGCCGCCTCTATCACCAGCGGGTGCCCGTGAAGAGCGTAGTAGCTCGTCCCGCAGTAGTAGTCGACCTCTCGTCCATTGACGATCATGCGGGACCCGATTGGAGAGCCCATGCGTTTGGTTTCCGAGCTCATCTCTCCCCTTTTGAACCTTAGATTCGGCTCATGTCTGCGGAACCGGGGATCCGACCCACCCCTATCCTACAGAGAACGACTCCAACTCCGTGAGGAACGCCGGGTCGACGTCGGCGCCCAGCCCCGGAGCCTCCGGTAGATGAATCTGACCTCCCTCCCCGTAGACCATGCCTCCGATCACCGGATCCTCTCTCAGCATGTCCGCGCCGTCCAAGTCGGCGAAGACGATGTTGTGGCGAGCAGAAACGAGATGGGCGCCGGCTGTCAGGCCGAGGCGAGACTCGGTCATGCAGCCGACCATGCATCGCATTCCGGCGGCCTCTGCAACCGCGTTGATCCTGAGGGCCGTGTGAATCCCGGACGACTTCGCCAGCTTGATGTTCAGGTAGTCGCACGCTCTCATCGCAACGAGCTTGATCGCGTCGTGGTCATCAAAGACCGACTCGTCGGCCATGATAGGAATGCTCGTCCGTGCGCGGACTCCTCGCATCGACTCGTGGTCCCACGCTGGGACCGGCTGCTCGCAGTACTGGATCCCCAGTTCTTCCATCCCCTTCAGTGCCTTCACAGCCGCGACGAAGTCCCAACCCTGGTTCGCGTCGATTCGAATGGGGAGATCCGGTCCGATCGCTTTGCGGATTCGCTCTATCCGCTCCACATCCTCCTCCGGCGTGGTACCGACCTTCACCTTCACCGCGGGGAATCCTCGGTCTTTCAGTTCGAGAGCATGCTCGACCATTGTCGTCGGCGTGTCGATCCCCACCGTGTTGTCCGTCATGATCACACGGCGCGGCCCACCCAACACTGCATGAAGCGGCAGTTGAGCGGTTTTCCCCAGAAGGTCGTACAAGGCCATGTCAAAAGCGGAACGCGTTGTGGGGTTGTACGGCATGAATCTGCGCATCTCCGCAACGCGACTCTCAACATCGAGGGGGTCCTTTCCAATCAGCAGCGCCGCCAAGTCCCGGGATGCGGCAAGCGCCGTTGCCTGCGTTTCGGAGACGATCGGGGTGAACAGGTTTCCCTCACCCATCCCGTAGGTGTCCCGGTCCGTGTGAACCCGCACGTAGATGGTGTTTGCGACACGCGTCTCACCAATGGCAATACGGAACGGGCGCTTCAGTGGCAGATCCGCCTTGAACACCTCAACCCTTGTGATCTTCATCCGTATCCTCTCCTTCGCCGCATCATGCAGCTGACGCACGCGATTGCAGGCAGTTGCTGTCTAGTTCCGCCGCGCGAGGAACATCTCGCCGACGCGGATCCCCTTTCGTCCCGCCTTGTCCTCCACGTCAAACTGAAGGACCTCGTCCTCGTACATTATGCCATGCATCTTATAGACTCCCTTGGAGATTCTCTCAAGCGAGTGGGTGTCGTAGTACTCAATCCGGCACTTCAGGCCTCCACCCTGGTAGAAGACGTAGGTGATGTTGAAATCCGGGCCGTATTCCCCCACGTACGGGAGAAGCTCATCCGGCACGGCCTCCCGCTCGGGGCGCGCGATCCGCGTCCACTCGAGTCCCTTCCAGGCCAGGCCAACCACCTTGCCGCCCTTCCCCTCGGAGCGCGAGAAGGTCACGTCGAGATGCGCGTAGCCCGACCCAGGACCAAACAGCCGGCCGTCGACCACGAACTGCGTCTCCGAACGCGGCTGAATGCGCAGCGGAACCCCATCTCCCACCAGGTAGAGCCTCCCGTCCTTGGCAATGACCTCCACCATCTCCTGCCCACTCCGGTAGAACCCGCTGAGGCCGTCCATCTGCTCGGCGGTGAGCGCCAGGTACCGCGGCTGGGCTTCCGGCTCGCGCCCCATCCTCAGCGCAGCAAGCGCCAGACGAAACGCGTACGTCGCCATGCGAGCAAGAAGGTTGTTCACGCTGTCCAGAGTCGCGCAGAGGACGATGCCGAGCCCCGCCTCAGGAAGGATCGTCACCTGGGCCGCGTATCCATAGACGGCGCCGTTGTGGCCGACGGTCTTCCAGCCATCGAGGGTTCCGGTGCCAAAGCCAAGGCCGTATCCCGCGTTCCCCTGGAACCCGATCGGCACCCACATCGAGTGGAGCGTCGCCGGAGAGACGATGGGGCGACCATCGCGCGTATACGCGCCGCGAAGCATCGTCTGGATGAACACGGCCATGTCAGGAACCGTGGAGAAGAGGTTTCCCGCTGCCCCTCCCCCCATGTCGAAGACCGGGGCAGGAGAATCGCCCTCGAAGCTCCACATGTTGGCCGGCGCCAGATGCTCGATGATGTACGGAGTTTGGACGAAGCTCGAGCGCCGCATCCCGATCGGATCGATGACGTTCTCCTGCACGTATTGCGAGAACGCCTTCCCCGAGAGGCGTTCAACGACATAGCCGACCACGTTCATGCCGGCGTTAGAGTACCGGAAGACGCCCGCGCTCGGGTCTTCCTTGAGCGTCGATCGTCCCAGAAGCTCCACCATGCTCTTCAAGGTAACCGGTGTATCGTCCAGGTAGTGGCCGACGCTCGGCTCACGCACCATCCCCGCCGTGTGACTCATCAGCTTCCGCAACGTGATGTTGGCGCGGTCGCTCGTCTCCCCCGGCTTGGCGAACGGGTTGTGCGGCCCAAACCCAGGAATGTATGTCGACGAGTCCTTGTCGATGTCCACCAGCCCCTGTTCCACCAGTTGCATCAGAGACAGGGTGGTGAACATCTTCGAGCAGGAGCCGACCCGAAAGGTCGTGTCATCGTCCACCGTATGGTTCAATCCCTGCCACACGAGGTGACCTGACGCGAGCGTGTCGTTGCGATTCACGAGCGCGTAGGAGATCGAGGGGATCTCCTTGTCCTCGAGTTCGTGCGCGATCACCTGATCAAGCTTCTTCTTCACCGATCGCATGACGTGGTCCACTACGTCCTCCTTCACGGCTGCCCCGCACGGGGGCAACCCACTTTCAGATGCGGCGAAGCAGCATCGGGATGGTGGCCAACAGGCCGAGGGCGTCGATCGTTCGATACGCATCGAGTGTCGTTTCGCTCCGGAAGCGCACCGTCCGGCCATCGAGGCGCTCCGCCCACGGCGATATGGTCGCGGCGTCGGCCATCTCCGTCGAAAGGAACTCGATCTCAACCTCGCAGGGCAGACGAACCTTCACTGGGCGCGCTTTGCGCAATCCCCGCAGTCCCTGTTCCGCTCCCTCTCGGATGAGCCCGGCCGTGACCTCGGGGTGCAGGGTCTCCGCCACACCTTGGCCGATCGCCTTCTTGACCACGGCGGTGCGAAGCCAGGGGCCGATGAACGAACGGGCCAACTCGCACACGGCCTCGTCTCCGCTAATGAACACAACCGGCACGTCGAAGTGCGCCGCCACCGCGGCACTCAGCTCGGCCTCGCCTACCTCGCTCCCGTTGAGGCGAATCCGGCTGATGATCCCGAATAGCGAGTGATCCAGCACCGCGGGCGTCGTTCCCATCCGTGCGTGGTAGCCGATCAACAGAGCCGCGTCGGCCCCTTCCACCCCCTGCATCATGCAAAGAGGCTTCGTGAATCCGGAGATCAGTCGTGCCTTGGGGTTGAGCTTCGAGAGAATGAGGTTCCCCATCAGGTCGTGTGCATCGTTGACGAGAATGTCCGAGGCACCAGCGCTCAACGCTCCCTCGATCGCCGCATTCACGTCGGCGATCATGCGCTCGCGAGCCTCGCCGTACTGGGGATCCTTGTGCATGGTCTGCCGCCAATCGACGACCCCGGTGATCCCTTCCATGTCCACCGACATGAAGACCTTCATCCGCTACCTCCTCGAACGTTCAGCTGCCTCCGATGTGCCAGGCACCGGCGGTCCTTTCTCTCCTACGTCTTCGTCCCGCGCATCCGCGGATCGAGAATGTCGCGCAGCGCATCCCCAACCAAGTTCCACGCCAGCACGAACAGGAAGATGGCTAGTCCCGGGATGACCAGCGTGTACCAGAACTTGAAGGGGTTCCCCCCTTGTCCGATGATCCAATTGCGCGACAGGCTGATGAGCTGTCCCCAGTCGGCGTAGCCCGGCTCGGTTCCAACACCCAGGAAACTCAAGGCCGACGCGGCCAGGACCATGGACCCGGTTGCCATTGAGGCCTGCACCAGCACGGGGTAGAACGAGTTGGGAAGGATGTGGCGAGCGATCAGCCGAAGATCCCCCGCCCCTGACGCCCGCGCCGCCTGGACGTACTCCATCTCCTTCACGTGCAGGATCTCACTGCGAATAACGCGTGCGTACTCCATCCATCCGAACACAACAAGTGCGAGCATCACCTGGTAGATCCCCTTCCCAAGGACGGTCGTCAAGACCATCGCCGCGATCAGGAACGGGAACGACATGAACACGTCGACGACCCGCATGAGGAGCTCGCCGACAATCCCTCCGTAGAAGGCCGCGACCGACCCCACGACGACACCGAACACCGCGCTCACCAAGACGACGCCGAGCCCGATGCGGAATGCCGTACGGGTTCCCCAGACAATCCCGTAGAAGATATCGAACTGCCCTTGCGCCGTGCCGAACGGGTGGCCGGGCGACGGTGGTCGGGGCATTTGCCAGAACCCGTCCCGAGGCATCTGATAGGCGCTCGGCTGATAGGGTTGAGGTTTGGCGAGCACCGGAGCGAGCGCCGCAACCGAGATGAAGAAAAGGAGCAGAAGAACCCCAGCCAGGGCAAGCGGGTTCCTCAGCATGTAGCGCAGCGTCTTCACGGTCCTATCTCAGCTTCACTCGCGGGTCCAGGTAGGCGTAGAGGAGGTCCACAATGAGGTTCGCGAACACGAGCAAGACCGCGAAGTAGAGGGTGAAACCGAGGACCGCGGGAAAGTCGAGGTTCGCCGCGGCACTGGCTGCGAACCGCCCCAGTCCGTGGTAGTCGAAGATCGTCTCCGTGATGACAACCCCGCCCATCATGGCAGCCAGTTCGAGACCCGACACCGTCGTCACGGGAAGAAGGGCGTTTCGGCGCGCATGCCGGTTCTGCACGACTTTCTCTGCGACCCCTTTCGCCCGCGCGGTCGTGACGTAGTCCTGTCGCAGGGTCTCGAGCATGCTCGAGCGCATGATTCGCACCATGAATGCCCAGCCGCCGTACGCCAGGGTCGTCACCGGGAGGACGAGGTGCCGGAGGGCATCCAGAAGCAGTCGACCGTTCCCGTTCAGGATGGCGTCGACGATGTTCATCCCCGTGTAGCGGTGGAACCCTCCGGCTCTGACGAGCCGGTCGCCCCACTGGCTCAGCCGCCCCGGCGGGAACCAGCCGAGCCACCCGTAGAAGATCATCAGCAC
>CAYHEK010000081.1:0-6326 GCA_964355545.1 uncultured Thermotogae bacterium
GGGTCGAGCGCTCGGCGAGCGGGGCGGTGGCCCAGATGTGGTCGACCCGCCACCCTTTCCCGCGCGGCACGCTGTCCTTGGCGCGGTAGTCCCAGAACGTGTACTGCCGCGGGCCGGGCTCGTGTTTGCGGAAGACGTCGACGAACCCCCACGCCTTCACCGCGGCGAGGGCGGCGTGCTCCTTGGGGTGGAACCCGACCTCGCCCGCGAGGCGGACCGGGTCGTGCACGTCGATCGGTTCGGGCGCGACGTTGAAGTCTCCCATCCACAGGAGCGGCTCCTCGGGAGAGAAGTGGCGCTCGAAGTAGCGGCGGAGGCGCGAGAACCAGGCGAGCTTGTACTCGAACATCGGGTCGTCGGTCGCGCGGCCCTGGGGAACGTAGGTGTTGACGATCGGGACCCCGCGCACTCGCACGAGGACAAGGCGCGACGGGTCGGCCGGTCCGTCGTCGAGGCCGAAGTGGGGGTCCTCCATCGGCTCGGTCGCAAGCATCGCCACCCCGCCGTGCCCTCCCTCCCCGCGGAATAAAGGGCGGTAACCGGCCTCGGCGAACCCCTCCGCCGGGAAGTCGGCGTCGCGGACCTTCGTCTCCTGGAGGCAGAGGACGTGCGGCCGCTCCTTCTTCAACCAGTCAAGGAGGATCGGGAGCCTCGCCCGCACCGAGTTCACGTTAAACGTGGCGACCTTGAGGGTCATTCCTCCTCCTTCCTGCCCCATCACGGCCCGGCGGGCACGATCCCGCTCATCGCCACAACCTCGAGGCCGCGGCTCCGCAGGGCGTCGAGGAACGGGTTGATCCCCAGGGAGTCGCTCGCGATGTGCCCAGTCACGATCAGGTTCTTCGTGTCCTTGAACTCCTCTCGGAGGCGGCGCGAGTCCTCGGGTCGGCAGTGGATGTAGACGACTGTGTCGATCCCGTGGTCGAAGTAGGCCTTGGCGACTGGATACCCTCCGTTCGTCCCCGCGCCGTGGGAGACGGCAACCCGGCCGAGCCGGTTCGCGGGACGGCCAACACGGACCTCGATCCGCGTCGCCGCCTGGCGGAACTCCCCGAAGGAGGCGTAGAAGAGGGAGACGAGGTCCTCCACCGTGTCGTTCTCCTGCAACTGCCCGGCCGTCTCGGCCATCCGGCGCCGGCCGATCTCGTCGAGGGGGGTGTGGACGTTCATGTACGGCATCGAAAGGAGGCGGGCGACGGACGGGGAGTGGTCGTAGTTCTTCATCGAATCGAGGATCCGCGTCTCCTCGCGCATCGACGCGATCGCCGCGGCGGCGACGTCCCGCGGGACGCCAGCCTTGACCATCTGCTCGACGTGGCGGTCGAGGACGTGGAAGAAGTCAAGGAGCGCGGAGCCGCCGGCCGGGTGGTGGGAGACGACGAGGTGAAACCCGAGGCCCTTGGCGAGCGCGACCTCCGGAGCGAGGAGGTCGATCCCGAAGAGGACGCGGCCAATCCCCTCGCCCGGAACGTAGATCGCGCTGTCCTCCGGGACCGAGGAGAGGCCTGCCATCGCGAGGGCAAGCCCCATGATCTCGTTTGTGTTCATCCACACCCCTCTCTCTTAAGGGACGGTCGAATGACGGGGGAGATTCTAGGTCGAAGGCCCTCTCGATCAAGGCCGGGGAGGGCCGGCTCACCCGCCCCGCGGGGCGGGCAGGTTGGGGACGAAGTCGGCGAGGGTCGATCCGCCGATGAACTCGCGCAGGATCGAGTTTCCCGGGATCGTCGTCGAGCAGTAGGGCGCAAACCAGCGCAGGAAGGCGAGGAGGCGCTCCGCCTCGATCCGCAGGTCGGTCTCTCTCACCTGCAACAGGAGCGGCTCGACAAGCGGCTTCAGGACCGCGAGTTCGTACACCAAGGCGGAGTTGAACAAGACGTCCGCCTGTTCCTGGTAGGGGAAGATGTTCCGCTTCTCCCCCTCGCGGACGCTCTCCCAGATGGCGAGGGTCTCCTCGGCGGGGTAGCCGCGGAAGACCGCGTCGCGCACGATCCGGCGCAAGAGACGAGTCTCCGTCGTGGGGACGCGGTTGTGAGAGTCGAGGTTCAACTGGGTGAGGGCGGAGACGAAGATCCGGAAGGTCTCCTCCTTGGGGAAGTTCGCGACGAGGTGTGGGTTGAGCCCGTGGATCCCCTCGACGATCAGGACCTCGTCCGGCTCGAGCCGGACGGTCGGTCCGGTCTCCCGCTCGCCCGTCTTGAAGTTGTAGCGGGGGAGGGTTACCTCCTCTCCGGCGAGGAGGTGACGGAGCTCCTCCTCGAAGAAGGGAAGGTCGAGGGCACAGAGCGAGTCGAAGTCGGCCTGTCCCCTCCCCTCCTTGACGAGGGCGGCGCGGGGGAGGAAGTAGTCGTCCATTGCCAGAGGGTACGGATGGACGCCGTTCGCCAGAAGCTGAATGGCAAGGCGCTTGGAGAAGGTCGTCTTCCCGGAGGAGGACGGGCCGGCGACGAAGACGAGCCGGCGGCGGACGCCCTTGCGAGCGGTCAGGATCTCGGCGATCTCCGCGACCCTCTTTTCGTGAAGCGCCTCGGAGACGAGGACCACCTCCTCGATCCTTCCTGAGCGGATCGCGTCGTTCAGGGAGGCGACGTCGCGCACCCCCAGGAGGTCGAGCCACTTTCCGTACTCGTTGAACACCTCGCGCAGGGCGGTGAACCGCTGCGGCGGGAGGAGCTTCGTCGGGTCCTCGCGCCGCGGGAAGCGGAGGAGGAAGCCCTCGGGGAAGGGCTCCAGGGAGAAGGTCTCTAGGTACCCGGTCGAGGGGACCATGTACCCGTAGAAGTAGTCGAGGAAGCCGTTCAACGAGTAGAGGTGGAGGTGGTCCTCGTCCGACCCCTCGAGGAGGCGGACCTTCTCCTCCTCCCCGCGCGAGGCGAAGACGGCGAGGGCCTCCTTCAACGGGAGACGCATCCGCTCGATCGGCCGGTCCTCCTCGACGAGCGTCCGCATCCTTTCCTTGATTCGCGCGAGTTCATCGGGGGTGAATGGTCCTCGTCCCTCCATCCGGCAGAAGTAGCCGCCGTAGGGGACCGAGTAGGCGACGAAGACGCGCGCCTGCGGAAACAGCTCGTGCGCCGCCACGATGAGGAGGAAGGAGAGGCTGCGGTGGTAGATCCGCATCCCGTCTGAATCGGAGAGGAAGACCGGGTTTGCCTCCACGTCGCGCGTCACGGGGTAGGCGAGCTCGCGGAGCTCTCCTGCGACGATCGCCGCCACCGGCGGGTTCGCCCGATCGGGGAAGGCGAGGCGGAAGAAGTCAAGGAGCGGCGCGTCCCTCTCTCCCTCGAAGACCCGGCCGTCGGGGAGGGTGACCTGCGCCGTCCTGCGCGCCTGCGTCCGCTCGATCGTCCCCTGCTTTTTTGTCATTCCGTTCGCCTCTCCTTTTGTGGGGCCGGTCCTGGCTTCCCAGCCGAATCGCTGAGGATCGGGAGGACCGTCTCCTCGAGGGTGGAGACGGTCCGGTCGAGGTCCTCCATCACCGCGGCCGGGGAGCGGCCCTCCCCTGCGCTTTGGCCGCGCAGGCTCCGCGCGGCGACCCCGTAGGGCGCGGCCTGGGTGCGCCACGGGGAGGGAATCTCGTCGGGGAGAACGACGTCGTTCATCGTCGCCCAGGCGAGGGTCCAGGCGCGCACGACGTTCCCGATGTCGTACCCTCCGCCGCCGAGGGCGAGCCAGGGCCGCTCGAGGGCGCGCAGGCGGCCGACCAGGCGCTCGTACTCGCGCAGGCTCATCCCCAGGCCGGCCACGCGGTCGCCGAGGAGGGCGTCCGCGCCGAGCTGGCTCACCAGGACGTCGGGGGCGTACGCCTCGAGGAAGGGGAGGACGATCGCGTCGAACGCTCGTTCGAACGCGTCGTCGCGCGCGCCGGGGAGGAGCGGGACGTTCACCGCGTAGCCGCGGCCCTTCCCCTCTCCGATCTCGTTCACAAACCCACTCCCGGGGAAGAGGGTGTATCCGCTCTGATGGATCGAGATCGTGAGGACGCGGTCCGTCGTGTAGAAGGCGCGCTCGACTCCGTCGCCGTGGTGGGCGTCGATATCGACGTAGGCGACCCGCTTCTCTTGTTTCAGGAGGGCGTGGATTGCGAGGGCCGCGTCGTTGATGTGGCAGAACCCGGAGGCGCGGGAGGGCATGGCGTGGTGCAGCCCGCCCGAGGGGTTGAACGCGACCTGCGCCCGGCCGGCGAGGATCTCCTCCGCGCACTCGATCGAGCCCCCGGCGACGCGCATCCCCCACTCGTACACGCCGGGGAAGACCGGGTTGTCGGAGGTCCCCAGGCCGTGGGAGAAGAGGTTGGGGACCCACAGCCCCGTGTCGGCGAGGCGCAGGACCTCAAGGTACCCGGCCGTGTGGAAGAAGAGCGCCTCCTCCTCGGTCGCCTCCCGCGGCTCGAGCGTGTAGATCGAGGGCCCGTTCGTGAGGCCGAAGGCCTCCATCAGGGCGTAGGTGAGACCCAAGCGATAGACCTTGAACGGGTGGAGTGGGCCGAAGTCAAAGCGAAGGAGCGTGCGCGGATCGATCAAGCAGTTCCTCAACTTTAGGGCCCTCCTGTTGGCGAGGGAGGATCATATCCTTCCGCGGGGGAGGCCACCAGCCGCGGACCTTCGGGCGCTCAGAAGTCCCAGCGGTCTTTGATGTCTTCTGGGACGAGGCCCCAGGGGTCACACCCTAGGGGGATGTAGCCCGAGGCCGGGCCGACGACCGTCTCCGCGACGGCGTAGAGCCCACCTGCGATCGTGAGGAACCCCTTCTTCGTCCCCTCCGGACAGGTGACGGAGCCAGGGTAGGTCGAGGGGACCGGGACGAGGGCGAGGACGTGGTCGGGGATGTCATCTTCGTCCGTGTCCACGAAGGCCATGGAGACAGGGTGCCCCAGGGCGCGCAGGAGGCTCACGTAGAGGATCGTCGTGTCCTCGCAGTCCCCGCGGCCATCGACCAGGGTCTCGAGCGGATAGAGCGGGTACTCGATTCCCGTTGGGTCCGCCGCGTAGCGGATCGCGCCCTGCACGAAGGAGAGCGCGCACTCTGCGAACGCAAGGTCGCCCTCCCCGGCTCGGCCGGCGAGGAGCCGCGCCAGGTCCTCCAGGGTCGGGTCGTCCAACGGGTCGAGGACGTAGAGGGCGTACTCGTAGTTATCGACGAGCGGCAGCCGCTCGCGGCCGGCGTACTGGCGATAGAGATTCTCCGGCAGGAGGACCTCGAGGTACTCCTCTCCTCCCCCGTGCTCCCAGCGCCAGCGGCGCACGAGCTGTCCCACGGGGACCGCCAAGGTGAGCACCTCGAGGGCCGAGGCGTCCTCCCCGCCGCGATCGTCGACGACCCGCAGGGAGACGTCGTACGAGCCGGCCTCGGGGTAGGAGTGGGTGAGCGCGCGACCCCTCCCGGTCTTTCCGTCCCCGAAGGCCCACTCGTAGAAGAGGATCCGCCCGTCCGGATCGTAGGAATCCTTCGCATCGAACTCGACCGCAAGCGGGATGTACCCCGCAGGAGGGTCGGCGGAGAACCGCGCGACCGGCGAGGTGTTGGGGCGCAGAGGGAAGCAGCTCGCAAGGAGGAGGCTTCCTCCGGTGAGAATGAAGAAAAGGACCGTACGAACCGCTCTTCCCCGAAGACGATGCAATTCCCTCACCTCGCTTGAGGAATCCTACGGAAGGGTGGAGGTACCCGCAACCGGTCGGACAAAACGCCGGCGGTACCTCACTTCGATGCCCATTGACTCCCCATCTTCTCAGTGCTACGATACTCTGGCCTGGGGGGATATGGATGTACATGATCATCGTGGGGGCGGGGAGCGTCGGTTCGCGCCTCATCGACATCGCGGCCAAGGGACGGAACAACGTCGTGGTCATCGAGAAAAACGAGGATCGGGCGCGCGAGGTGAGCGAGAACTCGGACATCACAGTCCTCAACTCAGAGGCCACGTTAGTAGAGACGTTGCGGGAGGCAGGCGCAGAGCGGGCGGACGCCTTGATCGTCACGACGAGCGACGACGCCGTCAACCTGATGGTCGTCGCCGTCGCGCACGAGCTTGAGATCCCATCGATCGTCTCCGTGGTGAACGACCCCGGCCACGCCGAGTTCTTCCGCAAGCTCGGGGCGCACGTCCTGGAGAGCCCCGAGGAGGTGGTGGCGAGCCACCTCTACAACATGGTGAAGCGCCCGCAGGTGCAGGACTTCGCTGTCCTCTGTAACGGGCACGAGGTCTTCTTCCGCCTCGAGGTCAAGGAGGGCTCCGCCCTCGTCGGCCGGTCGGCCGCCGAGAGCGAGAAGAAGGGAATCCTCCCAAATTCCTTCCGCATCGTCGCCATCGAACGGGACGGGAAGCG
>CAYHEK010000082.1:0-6173 GCA_964355545.1 uncultured Thermotogae bacterium
GTACGCGAGCTGGGTTCAGACCCTCGTGAGACAGGTCGCTCTCTATCTCCCGTGGGCGTGGGAGACTTGAGAGAGACTATCCCTAGTACGAGAGGACCGGGATAGCTGAACCTATGGTGCACCAGTTGTCTCGCCAGAGGCATCGCTGGGTAGCTAAGTTCAGTTAGGATAAGCGCTGAAGGCATCTAAGCACGAAGCCGTTCTCAAGACTAGGTCTCCACACTAGGCCCCTCCGAGACTAGGAGGTTGATAGGCCGCAGGTGTAAGCGCAGCAATGCGTTCAGCCGAGCGGTACTAATTGGCCGAATGCTTGTGTGGCACACACCCTGTTCACTTGCAAGGACCCTCGAGATGAGATTTCAGGTGGCAGATGGCGGAGGGGAAACACCCGTTCCCATCCCGAACACGGAAGTTAAGCCCTCCAGCGCCGATGGTACTGACCTCGCGAGGGGTCGGGAGAGTAGGTCGCCGCCTGGTCTTTCTTTTTACCTAGACGGATCCCTCGTTATCTTCGAGCCGCGGGCGAGCGATCTCCCTTTTCCAATGCGAGGAGCCGCTCCTTGAGGGGAAGCCCGCCGCCGAAGCCGACGAGGCACCCGTCCTTCCCCAGGACGCGGTGGCAAGGGACGAAGATCGGGATTGGGTTCGCTCCCACGGCCGCGCCGACGGCGCGGGCGGCCTGCGGCCGGCCGATCGCCGCGGCGATCTCGCCGTAGGAGGTGGTCACCCCATAGGGGATGCGGGAGACGGCCGCCCAGACTTCTCTCTGGAACGGAGTCCCGACTACGTCAAGCCGCGAGGAGAAGGCCCGCCTCGTTCCAGCGAGGTACTCCTCGAGCTCGCGCACGGCTTGGGTGTTCCGCGGATCGTCCACTACGATCTCGGCCCCAAGCCGACGCTCAAGCTCGGAGAGCGACGTTCCCCGCAGATCGAGGTAGCGCACCTCCGTCGCTTTGGAAAGAAGGAGGAACCGCCATCCCTCCCAGGCGATCTCGCACGCATACAACCGGTCATCTGCGCGCATCGTCCCTCCTTGAGTCCCCTATTCGGCCACGTCTCTTGCGCAACGAGATTAGCCGACCCGCCCGGCGCTGGTCAATGCGCCACTTAAGGTGCCGTCTCGCCCTCGGCGAAGTGCAGGACACGGTAGATCTCGACCCGCGGCCGCGGCTCCGCCTGCCAGCAGCCGGCCGACGCCCCTTGCTTTTCGCACAGGTGAGAGAGGAACTCCACTGGGTCGGGGTAGTCGCGCCACACCTGCGGGAGGTAGGTCGAGGTTCCCACAGGCGTAGTGAGGATCACCCCGTCCTTCCCGGGCGTGAGCCGACGCACGAGATCCTCTGGATCCCGATAGACGAGGCGCCGCACCCGGCCGAGGACGCTTATCTCAATTCGGATCTTGTCGAGCTCCTCTTTGGAGACCTGTGGGAAGCGCTCGTCCCCTGTCGCCGCGAGGACGGCGTTGTGGATCGCATTCTGGTAGAGGGGCTCATGGGGCTCGAAGCGGTCGATCATGCAGCCGCGAAGGACTCCCTCCCGCGCGAGGGTGACGAAGCAGGCCCCGCTCCGGCGGAGGCGGGGGGGGACCGCAGCTTCCTCAACCGCGATCTCCCCCTGCCCTGCGAGGACAGAGGTGAGGCCCTCGCGCACCAAGCGCAGGAGGAAGGAACCCTCCGCTTGTGTGAGGGCAGGAGGTTCGAGGGACGGCTGCCGCGTCGCCAAGAACCCGCCCACAATAGCGGCGACCATGCCCAAGGCCGCGCACACGACGACGAGTTGCCTCATGACCTCGACGATAGGCCCGGAGTGCGCGAACGTCAACCTGGACAGGCAGGCGCCGCTCCGTATACTCCCAACGAGAAGGAGGAGCGATGAACGAGCGTCTGGTGAAGACTTTCTGCAATCTCGTCCGCATCGACAGTGAGTCTGGGGAGGAGGCCCCCTTCATCGAGCACCTGCGGGGGCTCTTTGCGCAGGAGCTCGGGGCCACGTGTACACTCGACTCCTACGGTAATCTGATCGCGCGCGTCCCGGGAAAGGATTCGAAGAGGCGTGAGCCGATCGTCCTCGGCGCTCACGCGGACACGGTGAAGCCGGGGAAGGGGATCGAGCCCGTCATCGCGGGGGGAGTGATCCGCTCCTCCGGCGGGACGATCCTCGGCGCCGACGACAAGGCGGGGATCGCCGAGATCCTTGAGGGCGTGCGGACCGCGGAGCGCCGGCCTCCCGTGGAGATCCTCATCACCCGCGGCGAGGAGATCGGGCTCCAAGGAGCGAAGAACCTGGACCCAAAGGCGGTCACTGCAAAGACGGGCTTCATCTTCGATGCGGACTCACTCGACACCGTAATCGTGGGAGGCCCCACCCACATCTCATTCGACATCGAGATCGTCGGTCGGGCGGCACACGCGGGGATGGAGCCAGAGAAGGGGATCTCCGCGATCCGCGTCGCCGCGAAGGCGATCGCCTCGTTCCCGGAGGGCCGACTCGACGAGGAGACAACGGCGAACGTCGGGACGATCCAGGGGGGGCTTATCCGGAACGGCGTCCCCGAGCGAGTGACGATCCAAGCGGAGTGCCGGAGCCTGGACCACGAGAAGTGCCTGCGTCAAGCCAAGCTCATGCGGACCGCCTTCGAGAAGGAGGCCAAGGCGGCCGGTGCGACCGTGGAGGTGAAGGAAAGCATGGGGTACAAGGCCTCGCGGGTCCCTGAAGGCTCGCCGCTCGTCCAGGCTGCCAAGGCCGCGATTGCCGCGGCCGGTCTCGAGCCGAAGACGAAGGTGATCACGGGCGGGACCGATGCCCTGGTGCTGGGCGAGAAAGGGATCCAGGCCGTCGTTCTCGGCACGGGCGAGAAGAACGCCCACTCGACGAGCGAGGAGATCGCTATCGCCGACCTCGAGAAGGTCGTGGAGATCATCCGCGAACTGCTCCACGCCCTAGCCTAGAGGAGAGTTGACGCGTTCCTCGCCGAGCGGTAGAATGAAACCGCATTCCTCGGTAGCTCAATTGGCAGAGCACTCGGCTGTTAACCGAATGGTTGGAGGTTCGAGTCCTCCCCGGGGAGCCCGTTCTGGAAGACCCTTCCATTGGCCATTTCCTGGACCAGGTGTTCGCCGACTTCGAACTCCCCGGCTGGCGTGGCCGCGCCGTGCCGCCGGACCACCGTATGGTCCCTCCTCCTCCCAAACGTCAGCCAAGGTAAGGATTCACCTCATCCGCGGACCAGTTCTCGGGGAGCAGGTCATGACGTGTTGCCCCCAAGATGCCGGGTCCTTTCTCTTCGCCTCGGTTGCCAATGGCGGCACTTCCATGGTATCCTCCCCAGCAAGGAGGCGTCGCATGCCTATGACTCCAGCGCAGCAGTCGGCCTTGGCGGCTTGGTGCAAGACAAGGAACGTCGTTTCGAATTGCCTCGCATGCGGGACTAACAACTGGGCGATTGGGGAGATAATCGCAGCCCCGTCCCAAACCAAGGGGGGTAGCTCAATCGGAGGGCCGTCTATTCCCATGGTGCAGTTGGTATGCAAACATTGCGCTTGTGTCCGGCTCTTCGCAGCGGTCCCCATCTTCGGCGAGGATCTCTAACCGACAGCGAACCTTGAACACAGACGCAGGTCCGTAGTAGAGTCCGTCTTGTGTGCCTGCGGCTATGGAAATGCTCGTTCCCACTATGTCCTCCTCCCCCGTCAGTGTCTTGACGGGATAAGGCCATCGAAGGTTGTCCCGACCCGCCCCGGGTGACCGGTCCACTTCCAAAGCTAGTCTAACGCACCTGCGGCGGCAGAGGCCCTAGCCTTAGGTGCCCGTGGCCAATAGTCCGGGCTCCTGCTTGTACTCGCGTCGCCAGATTCAGTCAGCACCTGCGCTTCACGACCCATCAGACGACGGCTTCGCACGCTCGCATGAGGGCGAGAGAATCCTCGGGGGTAGCCGTTTGAAAGTAGTCCTCCACGAGGAGCTGGCAGGCTGTAAGATAGTACAGAATAGACTTTCCGTCGCTGAGTCGGCGGGCCTTCTCTTCGACGGGCCGGCGCAGGTCTGCTCCGGTCGGCACCTCTTCCTCGATATGCCTGCCTCCTTCCCTCCCAATCCTAGCATTCACCTTGGACCGGTTTTCGGGGGGCAGGCCAGGGGCGAATCGGCTATTCTCCACGACAAGGAGGTGGACGTGGACGACTTTCTGCAAGTGATCATGAGGCGCCGGTCGATCCGCAAGTTCACGGGGGAGCCGGTCCCGAAGGAGAAGGTCATCACGGCGCTGAAGGCCGCGATGGCGGCTCCCTCGGGAATGAACCGTCAGCCGTGGAGTTTCCTCGTGGTCACGAAGAAGGAGACCATCGCGGAGTTGTGCCGAGCGCACTCCCACGCGAGCTTCGGGGTTGACGCTGGAGCGGTGATCCTTCCCTTCGGGGTCAAGGAAGGACAGAAGTGGTTCGATCAGGACATGGCCGCCGCGACCGAGAACCTGCTGATCGCGCTCGCCAATCTAGGCTTGGGTGCAACGTGGTGCGGCATGGATGAAGCCCGCCAGCCCGGCATCCGCCCACTGGTGGGCCTGCCTGACGACCAGTTCGTGTTCGCGCTCATTCCTGTGGGGATACCTGCTGAGGAGAAGCCGGCCCGCACCCAGTACGGCGAGGACCGCGTGCATTGGAACGCGTATCAAGCGGGGCTGGGGCTATAGCTGCAGATCTCCTCGAGAAGACGGATAGCCGCGAGCACCGCCATGATACTGGCGAGCCGAGGATTGCTCTGACACGCCCCCGGCGAACGGTCCAGTTCTTCAGCTAGGCCTGGACGTCCTCTGAGTCTGTGGCCTACGGCGCGACTTCCCGGTTGCCGAATGACCTAGGCCCGACGGTGCGGAAGCCAAGAGAAAGACCCTGGGATTGATCGGCTGCGCACCAACTGCCCCTCACCCCTCCCCGCTCCGGTCGCCCTACGGATTCGGCCGCTCGGTCATGCCGGCGTCCTTTGACCTCATCGCAAGCGGCACGACGCCCGCCATGTCGCCGATGATGTTGATCAGCTCGGTGCCCGTCGGGATGACGATCTTGGCGTTGTTCTTGAGGGACCGTTCCAGAGCCTCGAGCTTACGTAGGAGCTGGGCGTTTCCAATGAAGTAGGTGTTGGCCGCCTCGTTCACGAGCTTGATCGCCTGCGCCTCGCCCTCGGCCTCGAGGATCCTCGCCTGCTTGATCCCCTCCGCCTTCTTGATCTCGGCCCGCTTCTCGCCGTCGGCCTGCCGCTCCACGGCGGTGGCGAAGTCGAGGGCCGCGATCTTCTCGTTCTCCGCCTTGACGACCTTGTTCATCGTCTCCTGGACGTCCTTGGGCGGATCGATTTCCTTCAGCTCGGTGCGGACGATCTCCATGCCCCAATTCTTAGTCTCATTGCTCAGGGTGGACAGGAGCTCGTCATTGATGCGATTGCGCTCGCTGTTCGCCGACTTCAGGGTGAGCGTGCCAATGATGTTACGCAGGGTGGTGCGAGCGAGGTTCACGACCTGGACCTGATAGTTGTTGACGTTGTACTGCGAGCTCTTGACGTTCTCCTCGTCCTCCTTCACCTTGAAGTAGACCTGCGCGTCGACGCGGGCGTTCAGGTTGTCGTTGGTGATGATCTCCTGTGGCTCGGCATTGACCATCTGCTCGGTGATGTTGACCTGGATCATGTGGTCGACGAACGGGATGATCCAGTTGAAACCGCGTTTCGCAAAGCGGCGGTACTTGCCGAATCGCTCGACCAGGGCGCGGTGGGTCGGCCGAACGACCCGAATCCCCATGAAGAAGATGACCACCACGGCTCCCACCCCAACCGCAATCCAGAAGCTGTTCATGAGATCCTCCCTTTCCTCAAGAAGCATCCCCGGCACACGTGGGGTAGCGCAACGAATCGGCCTCCTGCCTACCGGGAGCGGCAAGGCGCGATCCCTTGGCGAAGATCGTACCGGAGACCCTCCCTTCTTTCCATGCGAATGAAGGCTCGTCGTGGCGGCTCTTGCCTGGGAAGGGCCCGCAGGACACGCCGCGAACAGGCCCATCGAGCCGGACCGGCCCCGCCGGCAACGCTTGACGTCACTGACCCGCTCCCGGTGAGCGGTCCACCTTTCAAGCTAGTCTAACCCACCTCCGGCGACGCAGGCCAACGCGTCCAGTGCAGCCGGCAGG